>PWKM01000165.1 GCA_003559755.1 Planctomycetota bacterium | reverse complement strand
GAGGGTCAGACCAAGGGCCTGGAAAAAGGCCACGAACACCAAGGCCAGGACGAGATAAAAGACGACTGTCCCCGCCCAGCGCTCAGAATACGTTTTTTTGGCGCGCTCTTCGCCCAGAAACCACTTGGCCGCCCGGTTGTCCAGCGAGGTTCTGCGAAAAACCCCGCGCACCAGGGCCGCCACCGCCAGGGCGATCACCCAGCCCACAACGAGGACCAGCAACGCGCCCACTAACTGCGGCAGGTAGTTCCAGATCTGCTGCCCAACCTGCTCCAGATTCTCTCTCATTCTTCATTCCTCCTGTTCAGTGGCCACTTTTCCACACGACCGGCACACGCTACAGACGGTGCCCGACGGCCGGTTCTGAATGACATAACCTTCCAATCGTCGGCCGTGACACAACGCAAACTTGACAAGTATGATAAACGACAACGAATCCGGCACAATCACAGTGAAACCGACTTTCACGTAGCAATTCATCGTTTTATATTGTAGCAACTTATACTACAGGCGGCCTGGCGCTCCCGGCTGCTGAGCGGGGGCCTTCCGCGAAGGGAGCACAGCGGAGGTGTCCGCAGGTGAACGCGGATGAACGCGGATAGACTTCCGGGAAAAGAGCAACGTCGGCCGGGGCCAGCGTCTTTCGTACGTATCGCTGACATCTTCTCGGCCGTGTCACGAAACGGCCACAGCCGCCCCTCTCCCGCCCGCTTCGCGGCCGACCTCTCCCTGCCACAGAGAGGGGGCAATAGCGCCGTGCCTGGCCGGATAACTGCGCCCAAGGGGCTGAAAAGCCGCTCCCGAAGGATTGCGATCAAGTCGGAATCTGGAAGAAAACGTGGAGTCCGTCCTTCCCCGGGGCAAGAATGTCGGGCAGCTCGTCACCGTTGAGGTCCACGACCTGCGAGCAGATGCCGAGCCCTGCACTCTCGTCCGACGGCCCGTATGTGACGACCTGCTTGCTGAACGATTCGCCGTTCCACTTGAAGTAGTAGATTCCGATGTCGTCGTCAGAGCCGGGGTCGTTCCCGCAGTGTGCCCGGTAGCGTTTGCCGGTCACGAGTTCCGGCCGGCCGTCGCCGTCGATATCGACCCAGTGCAGGTCGTGGTATTGCGAGTTGAACGGGTCGATGGGGTGCTTTACCCAGGTCCGGGAGCCGTCGGCGGCGCGTGCCTGTTCCCACCGGTCGAGCCCGTACTCGTGGCTCTGCCCGACGATGAGGTCGGCGAGCCCGTCCCCGTTCACGTCGGCGACGATGATGGGGACGCTCGCGCTGCCCAGGTCGAACTCGGGGTGCCAGGCCCATTCCTGCTCGAACGGCTTCTCGGGTGCTTCGAGCCATCCGTTGTAGAGCACGAAGTCGCCCCGGCCGCTGCCGCTGATGTCGCCGAACCCCAGCCCGTGCCCCTGTGGCTCGGCACGGATCACGTGGCGGTCGAACCGGCCGGGACCAGAGAGCTTGAACACGGCGAGCGGGCCGTTCGGGGTGTTGGGAACGATCTCGGGCCGGCCGTCGCGGTCGACGTCCCAGGCGCGGGTGGTCTCGACGTTCCCGGTCCGTGCGATGATGTGTTCGGGCCATTCGCGGCCGGAGTCGCCGGGGTTCTCCCGCCACCGGATGGTGTCGCCCCACCATCCGCCGGTGACGAAGTCGGTCAGGCCGTTCCCGTTTATGTCCATCGGGATGGTCGAGAAGTCGTCGTAGTATTCGCCCTCGGCCCGGACCTCTCCGACGCGGTGGCGGGTCTTGAAATCGGGGCCTTCGTACCACCAGCCGCCCGATACGATGTCGAGGTGGCCGTCGTTATTCACGTCGAACGCGGCGGCTGACTCGTACCGTTCGTCGCTGATTTTGACCTTTCTGAATTTGAGTGGCATACGCCGCTCCTTTCTGTTCGGGCCGGGGGCCGTGCTCGCGCTCACTTGTCTCTGAGGAGCCGGATGTACTGCCGGGCGACCCGGAGGTCCTCGAGCGCCTCGGCGGCCGTCGTCATCGGGGTCCTCTCGCCGCGTACGGCCGCGATGAAGTTCTTCGCCTGCTGCCGCATGGCGTGGACCGGCGGGAGGTGTGGGACGGTGGTCTGGGGCTCGGCCCCCGGGGCGCTGAGGACCTCGACCAGTCCGGGCCGGTTGATCGCCAGGGGCGCGGGCAGTTCGAGCTTGACGTAGCCGCGCTCGAAGCAGACGAGTGCGGACTCCTGCCAGCCGATGCTGGTGCGGTAGGGCGACATCTCGATGGCCCCGCATACCCCGCTCCGGCTCCGAGCGACCATCAGGATTCCGCCGGGGTCGGCGTGGGTGACTTCATAGGGCTCGCCGAACAGGTGGGCCAGCAGGTTGATCTGATGGATATAGTAGTTGACGAATTTGGTGTATTCCTCGAACGTTTCGGCGTCCATGTCGGCGGCCGGCGGGTCGAGGTCCCCCTGCGGCGGCGGCTCGTTTGTTCGGATCAGGTCGAAAAATCCGCCTGCGATCCAGTCGCCGGCGGGCATGAGGATTCGGACGTAGGTCATCGCTCCGAGCTCGCCGGAGTCTTTCAAGTGCTCGATGCGAGCTTTCGCGTACATCGTCGCCGGGTCGCTCCGCTTGTGGTAGCCGACCATCAGCCATCCGCCGGACTCGGCGGCGGCGATCTTTTCGCCCGCCTCGATGGTCCCGGCGAGCGGCTTTTCGCAGAACACGGGCAAGCCCGTCGCCAGCAGCTCCGGCAGAAGCGAACCGTGCCGCTGGAACTGCTGCGAGGCGACGATGGCGTCGACCTCGGCGGACTCCAGCATCTCCCGGTGATCGGCGTACACCGCTGGGACCTCGTACTTTGCGGCGACTCGGCGGGCGAGTTCCGGCCTCAGCTCGGCCAGTGCCACCACCTCGCACTCGTCCAGCGACGCATAACTGCGAAGGTGGGCGCACTGACCCATCTGCCCCGCACCGACAACTCCGACTCTGACCTTCTCGCCCATGCCCGGCCTCCTCCAGGGGTCGCATAGCAGCCGCCATTCCGGTTCGTCAGGAGAACCTTGTATCAAATGAAGCTGATCCGCGCAACACGCGTCTCAGAGGCCGCCGCAAATTGCGCTTGCGCCGACCGGTGGTATTCGGGCATACTGGGTCCGGGCATAACTGGAGCCGGATATGTTTTCACTGGTCATCCCGACCTATAACGAGGCGGAGAACGTGGGGCCGTGCGTCGAGGCCGTGTGCCGGGCGCTCGACGGCCGCGAGTTCGAGGTCATCATCGCCGACGACGATTCGCCGGACCGCACGTGGGAAATCGCTCGCAACCTGGACAACCCCCGCGTCCGGGTGCTCCGCCGGACCGAGGACCGCGGGCTGGCCCCAGCGGTCGTCGACGGGTTCGCCGCCGCTCAGGGCGACCGGCTGGGGGTGATGGACGCCGACCTCCAGCACGACGAGGCCATCCTGCCAGAGATGATCGACGCGCTCGATACCCACGAGTTCGTGATCGGATCCCGCGAGGCCGAGGGCGGCGGCTACGGCGAGATGCCGTTCGCCCGACGGCTGGGCAGCAAGGCAGCGGCCGCACTGGCCCGGCGGGTGCTCAAGGTCCCGCTCGGCGACCCGATGTCCGGCTATTTCGCCCTGCGCCGCGAGGTGTTCGAGCGGGTGCGGGGCCGGCTCGACCCGCGCGGATACAAGATCATGCTCGAGATATTCTGCCTGGCTCGGCCGGAGTCGCACTTTGAGGTCGGCTATACCTTCCGCCCGAGGCACACGGGCCGGAGCAAGGTCTCGGCCGGGGTGGCGGGCCACTATCTCTCCGACCTTTTCCAACTCCGCCGACGATTGAGGGAGGAATGATGGTCCGGCTGGTTCTGGTCGTCGTCGTGCTCGGATTCGCGGCGGTCCTCGCCGTGCTGGTTGTCCGTCGCAACGCCCACCTCTGGCTGCCGGCATACGTGGCCGGCCTTCGGCGGCGGCGGGCGCGGGCGGCCGCAAGGGCACGATCCGACGTCGTCCACGTCCTGTTCGCATTCGTGGACCACTTCGAGCCGGTGGTGAAACCGGGACGGGACGCGGCGGCAAAGGCCGGGGCGATGGCCGAGTGGGCCGCCCGTTATCCAGAGCTGGCGGCGAGGCATCGGGACTCGGACGGTCGGCCGCCCCGTCACACCTGGACGTTCCCGCTCGAGACCTACGAACCCGCGATGCTCGACAAGCTGGTCGAGCTATGCCGACAGGACCTGGGCGAGATCGAGGTCCACCTCCACCACGACGGCGACACCTCCCGGACGCTCGGCCCGAAGATGCGGGAGTGGCTCGATCAGTTCGCCCGGCACGGGGTGGCGACAATCGACGGAGTCGAGGGGCACCGGTTCGCCTTCGTACACGGGAACTGGTGCCTGGACAACGCCCGGAGCGACGGACGGTGGTGCGGGGTGAACGACGAGCTGATACTGCTTCGCGAGCTCGGCTGTTTCGCCGATTTTACCGGCCCGGCCGCGCCCGACAGCTCGCAGACGCGGAAGATCAACTCAATCTACTACGCGACCGACGATCCGGCCCGGCCCCGTTCGCACGATACCGGCATTGATGTCGCGGCCGGGCGCGAGCCGACCGGCGACCTGATGATCGTCCAGGGTCCGCTGCTGCTCGACTGGTCGTGCCGCCGATACGGCGTCGTCCCCCGGATCGACAACGCGGCGGTCACCGGCACGTATCCCGGTACGCCGCGGCGTATCGACGGCTGGGTCCGGCTGGGCATCGCCGTCGAGGGTCGGCCCGAGTGGGTGTTCGTGAAGGTGCATTGCCACGGGGCGAATGTGGCCGACCGCGAGGCGTGCCTCGGTGACGCGGCCGACCGGATGTTCCGTCATCTCGAAGAGCGGTACGGGGCGGACGGCTACCGGCTGCACTACGTGACCGCCCGCGAGATGTACAACATCATCAAGGCGGCCGAGGCAGGCAAGTCGGGCGACCCGAATGAGTACCGCGACTTCCTGCTCCCGCCCTACACCTGCATTTCGCGACGCTGACGCGACAATGTACCAAAATGACACGCCCGAAGGATATCGCACAACATACTGCGATAATTGATGTTACACCGCTATCGGCCCGCGAATCCACTCGAAACAGGGCCGCGCGTGTCCGTTACAATTGACTTTCCGGCCCATCGTTCCTAGAATCGCCCCAACTGACGTGACGCCGTACACCGGTTCGGCCTGCTTCACGTCCCGTCTTGCCTACTTCGGGAGAAGTCGAGATGTCACTCGAAGATAGATTCAGGAAGATCAGCACGGACGGCGCCGATTATCGGCCCGCACCGTTCTGGTCGTGGAACGACGAGCTCGACCCCGAGGAGCTCGCCCGACAGGTGGGCGAGATGGCCGAGGCAGGGCTGGGCGGCCACTTCATGCACGCCCGGAAAGGCCTCATAACGCCGTATATGGGCGAACGGTGGATAGAGTGCGTTCAAGCAGCAATCGAAGCGAGCGGGGACGCGGGCACCCGGCCCTGGCTGTACGACGAAGATTGCTGGCCCAGCGGGACGGCCGGCGGGGCGGTGCCCCGTATGAACGACGCGTACGCCGCCCGGCGGCTGGCCTGGGAGATGCTCGACCCCGACGAATTCAAGCCGATTGACGACACCATCGCCACTTTCCTGCTCGGCCCGGACGGCGATGCCCGCCACGTCCCGCCGAAGGCGGTCGGCAGAAAGGCGGACCAGGGGGACGAACTGCTCCACTTCTACACCGAGCCGGTCTCCTGGTGGAGCGGCGAGCCGTACACCGATCTTCTCAACGGGGACGCGGTCGCCGCGTTCATCGAGCACACACACGAGGCCTATCGAGCGGCCCTCGGCGACCAGTTCGAGGCCGTCCCGGGCATCTTCACCGACGAGCCCCAGTGGGGCTCCCCCGTGCCGTGGTCCACGATGCTGCCCGGCTTCTTCCACGAATTGAAGGGCTACGAGCTGCTGCCCGAGCTCTTCCGGCTGGTCCACGACACGCCCGAATCGCCCCGGCTCCGATACGATTTCTTCCACGCCGCCACCGAACTGTTCGTCCGGTCGTTCACCGGCCAGGTCTTCGACTGGTGCGAGGCGCACGGGCTGGAGCTGACCGGCCATTTCATGCACGAGGACTCGCTCGGCTCGCAGGTGGCGCACATCGGCGCGGCGATGCCGCACTACCGCTATATGCACGTGCCGGGGATCGATCACCTCAAACGGCGTATCGGCACCCCGCTGCTGTGCAAGCAGGCGAGCAGCATCGCCCATCAGTTCGGCGGCCGGCGGACGCTGTCGGAGATGTTCGGGTGCTCCGGCTGGAACGTCAGCTTCGAGGAGCTCAAGTGGATCGCCGAGTGGCAGTTCGCCCAGGGGATCGACCTCGTCTGCCCGCACCTGTCGCTCTACTCGCTTCGCGGTTCCCGCAAGCGGGACTACCCGCCGTCGCTGCACGTCCAGCAGCCGTGGTGGGGCGATTACAAGCTGCTGAACGACCACTTCGCCCGGCTGACCTACATGCTCACCCGGGGCAGGCACGTCGCCGACGTGCTGGTCGTCCACCCCATCGAGAGCGCCTGGGCCGAGTTCGATCCCGAGAACGACCAGGCGACAGCCCGGCTCAACCGGCGGCTGATCCGGCTGACGAAAACGCTGCTGGGGATGCACTTGGACTTCGACTTCGGCGACGAGTCGATCCTGGCGGAATTCGGGCGGGTGTCGAAGGGCGACCTTCGCGTCAAGTCCGGGAAGTACAACCTCGCGATACTGCCGCCCTGCTCCACTATCCGGAGCTCCACGCTCCGCCTGCTGGAGCGGTTTATGAGGCATGACGGCACGGTGATCGTGGTCGGGACACCGCCGAAGCTGGTGGACGGCAAGCCGTCGGACGAACCCGCCGACGCTCTCACCGACGCGGTTCAGGTCGGCGAGAAATCATTTGCCCAGGAACTCCGCAAGCGGCTCGATCCCCGAATCGAGGTGGTGAACGCGAACGGCGAGGACGCCGCCGACATCTACGTTCAACAGCGCGACGACGGCGACCGCCAGATATTCTTCCTCGCCAATACCAGCCGCGAGGACCGGACGGACGTGACCGTGCGGATTCCGGGGGGCGGACGGCTGGAGCTCTGGGACCCGGCGACGGGCGAGATCGAGCCGGTGAGCACCCGCAAACAGGGCCGGGACCGCGAGGCCGGGCTGACCTTCGAGCCGATGGGCTCGCGTCTGCTCGTGCTCCACACCGACCGCCGACCGGCGCGAGTCACGACCCGCAAGCCCTCGGTGGTCGCTGAGATCGAGATGAAGAATGCCTGGCATCTCGAGCTGCTCGAGCCGAACGTGCTGACCATCGACCGATGCGCCTACTGTGTCGGGAACGGCGAGCCCGCCTGGTCGCCGCCGATGCCGGTGCACACCGTGCGCGAGAACCTCCGGCGGCTTCCCAGTTCCGAGGTCTGCGAGATCCGCTATACCTTCGATGCCGACTTCCACGAGCGGGTCCCCGCCTTCGTGCATCTCGTGCTCGAGCGGCCCGAGGACTGGGACATCTCGATGAACGGTCTCCCGGTCATCCCGCTCGAGGCGGAGGCCGCACCGGAAAAAAAACTCGGCTGGTGGCGTGACATCTCCTTCCGGCGGCTCGACGTGTCGCGGCTGGTGCGGCCGCAGGAGCGGAACGTAGTGACCCTTCGCCGCCCGATCCTCGGCAAGAGTGAGCGGCGCGAGCGGATCGATTCGGAAGATACCCCGCCGGAGGAGCGGAACCGCTTGCGGCACGCCCCCGAGATCGAAAGCATCTACATCCTCGGCGAGTTCCACGTCCACTCGCGGACGAAATGGAAGCAGCGGAAGAGGCGGGCGGTGCGAACCGCCGGCGGGTTCGTGCTGTCGGACACGTGGGGGCAGGCCGAACCCACGGACCTCGTCCCCCAGGGCCTGCCGTTCTACGCCGGCGGCGTCCGGCTCTCCCAGCAGGCCATTCTCTCTGAAGACGACCTCCTGGCGAGCAGCAACGCCGTCATACGGCTCGATCCGCCCGACGCAATCGTGACCAAGGTCCACGTGAACGGCGAACTCGCCGGGGCCAGGGCCTGGCGACCTTATGAATTCGAGGTCGGCGAGCTGCTGAAAACCGGACGGAACGACATCACCATCGAGCTGACCGGGAGCTGCCGGAACCTGCTGGGGCCGCACCACCACATCGACGGCGAGCTGTACAGCGTCGGCCCACAGAGCTTCAGCGGGCAGAAATCATGGACCGACCGGGAGAACGCTCCCGACCAGACGTGGACCGACGACTACCACTTCACGCGGTTCGGGCTCACCGGCCCGGTCACGCTGACCCTGGCGAAATAACCGCACATTCCTCGACCGTCCGCGATCACCCATCCCCTCGATGCCCGGATTCGACGGCACATGACGGCCTCACGCGGCGCCCTGCAGGCATTTGAATTTCGTCCGGAAAGACCATTCACTTCAGCTAAAGCCCTTTCGTCCCCTGCCGATACTTGACAGCGATGCCTGGCTTGTGAACACAGGGAACGCGGTATGAAGCTGCGCACACGGCTCACGCTATATATGAACGGTCTGCTGCTGCTGATGCTGGCATTGGCGGCGGGGGCGGGCATCTGGATGTCGCTGCGGGACCTGCGTGACCGGGCGAAACAGGATGCGATCGACACCGCGTCGCTGCTGGCGAACGCCGGCACCATCGCCGTGGAGCCGGTGCCCGACGCTCGCCCGCCGGCGGACGGCTGGCCGTCCCGCCGCGAGCGGGCCCTGGCGGAGAGCCGAGTCCGTCTGGCCGAGCGGGACGCCTGGCGGCGGATGATCGCCACCCTCGCTCACAGCCCCAGCGATGTCGCCAACTTCCAGACCATCTTTGTGGCGGAGCAGAACGGGCAGTTGGTTGGCTCGCACTCCCGGCTGCCACAGGTCGATCCGGTCGCCGAATACTGGGAGGGAATCGACCAAGTGGCGGAACGCGCCCGGCAGAGGGGGCTTGCGGTGGCCGCCTTCCTGGACAATTCGCTGGTCGCGGCTGTGCCCCTTCCCTACAAAGACCACGACGGCTGGGTATTCGTCTGCACGTTCTCGACTCGCTATTTCGACCGGATGGCGGCAACGGCCACGCGGCGGATCGCCGGGCTGAGCATCATCGGCCTGCTGGCCGGTGCGTTGGTATCGAGTGTGCTCGCCCGGCGCATCAGCCAGCCGATCAGGGACCTGGCGAGGGCGACCCAGATCATCGGCGAGGGGGAGTTCAGCCACCGAATCCGCGTGCGGTCGGGCGACGAGTTGGGCATGCTCGCCTGGTCGTTCAACCGAATGGCCGACTCGCTGAACCAGTCGATCCGCAGGTTGGCTGCGGCCGCCGCCGAGCAGGAGGCACAACACCGCGAGATGGCGCTGGCTGCGGAGATGCAGGCCTCGTTCCTGCCGATGTCGTGCCCCGACATGGGCTGCTTCGACGTGGCCGCACGAAGCAT
>PWKM01000049.1 GCA_003559755.1 Planctomycetota bacterium | reverse complement strand
CTTTTGTGGCGGACCGACCCCGAGGACGCCCGTTCGCCCCGCCCGATGCACTCGCTCCAGTTCCACGGCGACGTTATTTACGGCATCGGGACGCATCCCGGGCAGGGCTTCTACGTGATCTTCCGCGAGGTCGCGTCGGGCCGTGAGGTGTTCCGCCGGGAGGTGACCGGCTACGATTCCCGGCCGACCGTATCGCTGCTCCCCCGGGTGTTCGGCGGGCATCTGGTGGTGACCGTCGAGGACCGTCAGGAGATGGAGTTGGGTGTGTTCGACGCCGAGACCGGCGACCGGCTGCACGTGCTTGAGACGAGCGGGGTCGGCCCGTTCGGCCAGCACGGCCGGGTCTCGGCCGGCGTCCAGCACGGCCGGCTCATCCTGTTGAGCGAATACCTGCTGAATTTCTAACGGCGGCCTTGCCGAAGTGTCGGCCGGCGCGGAATGAGCAGCGGTTGGTGAATCGGCGCGTGTATGCAGCCGATCCCGACTTTTCCTTTTCGCCTCGCCGGCTGCCGTCTATTCATTTTCCGGCGGGCGCCGCGGTGCATCCTTTCTGAGGATTGTGGGAGCATAGAGGCGGCTGCGTCCGTGGTTTCCGAACCGCTGCATCCATCCTTCCGCCCGGGTCTCGCGCACCTGGACGATGGCCCTCGAGAAGTACTCGGGGTTTCCCGTGTGCTTCCACATGAACGCGAATCCGTATGCGAGTTCGTGTGGCCTCTGGTCGAAGTCACGTCGGAGCGCGGTCTCGATGGCGGGGATGACGGTCTCGTCGCCGGTATTCTCGACGTACCAGCACAGGCCCTGTATGGCCATGCCCCGCTGCCATGCTCCGCTTCCCATTCTTCGTCCGTCGGTGATCCTCTGGGCGACGGTTCTTGCGAAGCTCTGCAATGCATCGAGATACCTTTGTTCGCCCGTGGCGTCGTATCCGGCCCACAGCCCCAGTATCCCGTGGCAGATGGACCGCGGCTGGCCGAAGTCGATGCCCCGGTTGCCCAGGCGGGTTGCCCAGTTCATTGTCTCCAGGGCCGCTTCTCGTGCCCGGTGGTCGCCCGTCAGGTACCAGCGGTAGAAGGCGCCCATATTTTTCCAGTGGTTGAAGGTCGGCGATGCGAAGGGCGGGAATCCGGCCCGGTCCATGCGGATGTGCTCGCGGCTGGGGCAGTAGCGGGCGCGGCCCGGTTGCTCGTCGTGATGGGTGTGGTGGACGTCTGCGTTGTGCCGGATCATGGTGTCGGCGGTCCACAGAAAGAACAGGTCGCCCGTGCGAGCGAAGTTGAGGAGGATGGAGAACATGTAGTCGTAGTATCCGCCTTCCCAATGGACTTGCTGCGGGCTGTCGCCCTTGATCTGCTCGACGCCGTCGCCCCAACTGAGCAGGCCGTAGCTATCGACCTTCCCGTTGGGGGTACGGGAGGTTCTCCATCGCTGGAGCGGCCTGCGGACGGCACCCTCGGCCCATCGGTTCAGCCCCTCGACCCGTTCTCTGTATTCGGGCAGATAGACCTCCGGGTCGGCCTCGCTCAGGTCGCCGAACGCCTTTGTCCCCTGGCAGTACCAGGCGGGTTCGCACCGGGCGAACAGGGGTTCGTTTGCCGGCGCGACGGATGAGCGGCGGGGCACGTCGGCCGCCCCGTCATGGAAGTTGAACCAGATCTCGTGGGTTCTCGCGATCCCTGCAAAGAACTGGGCGCAGCCGTCGGCGTCCACAAGGGTGGTCTCGCCCTTGTGATAGGCCCGGTCGGTCCACAGGCCGATGGTGATAACGCCGTCGGCATCTGCGGACAGCGATTTTGCCCATTTCTGCCAGAAGTGTTTTACCGCCACGGTAACACCGGCGTCCCCGCCGGTCACGTCGAGCATCCCGATCCAGGGCGGTTCCTCCTCGTGGGGATTCCCCGCGACGTTCTGGCCCGGCCCTTCGATTTGATAGACGTCGGTATGCGGGACGTCGAGCCGTGCGAGAGCGGTCAGGTTCCCGCCGACGGGCTCATCGGCCAGGCCGAAGGCGTATCGGGGGTTCCGCCCGACCCGGGTGGGGATGGTGACGGCCCAGTCGGCGACGGCAATGTGGTCCTCCATGTTGCCGCGCCGGTTTTCGACGGTATAGACGACCTTGACCCGAGTGGACCCGGCGTAGGCGTAGATTCGGCATCGGTAGTCCATGCCGTAGCCGGTCCCGTCTTCCTTCACGTTCCTGCCGGTGATCAGGATCACGGCCTTCATCGGCCCCTGGTCCTCGATCTTGATCTCGGTATCTTCGTAGAAGGCCGGCGAATAGGTCTCCCCGCCGATGGTCAGTGCGAACCCGACGTCGTCTCCGGCAACCACCGGCTCGCCGTTCAGAACAACGCTGTCGAACAGGTTGAAACCGTTTTCTTTGACCACGAACTGGAGCGGGCCGGTATTGACCGAGAGGCCGCCCTCCACGGGTGTCACTTCGAGGTTGGCCGGCGGATCGGGGGCCGGGGCGGCGGCGCCGTCGCGAAGTACGTAGGTGGCAGTTTCCCCGGCCGGCACGCTCGCCTGGAAATCGACGTGCAGCCACTTGATCGAGCCGTCGTCCCACCAGCGATTGGCCACACTGAACTGGGCCGGGACCGGTCGGCCGGCGGCGTCCAGCAGACGCAGCCCGTCGGTATTTTCGACCGCCCCTTTGGGCAGGGGCACGCCGCTGGTGACCGGTTCATTCGTTCGCTGAACACCGAGGCGCTCTTCAACGGTAAGATTCACCTCGAGGGCGGCGGCGGGCAAGGGCAGCAGGATCGCTGCCGCGATAAGCACGGCCAACAAAGTCCTCATGGCTGTTCTCCTGTCGTATGGCCGGGTTCTCTTCCTCTCATGACTATCGACAATCTATCACGCCCATCTCGTTTGTCAATAGCGTTCGTTGGACTGGACAAGAGGGCGTCGATGTGTTACAAACTTGGCCGGGTGGGGCGGTCTCGTTGATGCTCCGGCTGGCGGCAGCGGTTCCGCCCCAGGGAACGGGTTCTTTTTCCAGGGAGGTCTATGGAAGTCGCGAATAACGGGTGGCGGCCGAAAGTAGTCACCGCACTGGTGATCGTTCTTCACCTTTATATCTTCATCAGCGGCGTCAAACTTCTGGGCATCGGCAGCAATGCGATGCAGCACCATCCGTTCGCGGTCCGGGTTCTCCGGAGCACCCAGAACCCGTTCGTGGGACTGTTCGCGGGAATCTTTATCACCAGTATCATCCAGAGTTCGGCCACGGCGAGTTCCATCGTCGTCGGCCTGGTCGCGGTCAACGCGCTCGAGTTGAGCAATGCGATCCCGATCGTGATGGGGGCGAACATCGGGACGACCGTGACCAACGTGTTGGTCTCGATGGGTTACGTGATGCGGCGCGAGGAGTTCAGGCGGGCACTCGGGGGAGCGATCGTGCATGATGTCTTTAACCTGTTTGTGGTGATTATTCTGCTGCCGCTCGAGCTTGCGTTCGGGTTCCTCGAGAAGACTGCCCTCTGGCTGACCGCCATTCTGCCGCCGATCTCCCCCGATGCGGCGCTCGGCGAGGTGGCGGGTTTCGACCCGCTGGGGCCGGTGATTCGCCCGATGATCTGGGTGGTGGAGACGTTGGTGGGAAAGCCGACCGAGCCGGGCCTTTCGGCGGTTCTCACGGCGGTAATCGGACTGTGCTTTATTTTCTTTGCCCTGTTGCGCCAGGTCAAGACGCTTCGCCGGGTGATGGCCGGGCGTGCCGAAACGTTTATCAACAAGGTGCTGGGCAAGTCGGGCTGGCTTTGCATCCTCATCGGGCTGCTGTTAACGGTCATGGTGCAGTCCAGTTCCATCACCACCTCGATTATGGTCCCGATGGCGGCGGCGGGGATCGTCTCGGTGTCCCAGATATTTCCCATCACCATCGGGGCAAACATCGGGACAACGTTCACCGCGCTGATCGCCTCGCTGGCGGTCGGCGGATGGGGGGTGACCATCGCTCTGGTGCATTGCCTGTTTAATGTGTCCGGGATGCTCCTGTTCTATCCGATCCCCGCGGTGCGGGCGCTCCCGGTGCGGGTCGCCGAGAGGGCGGGGGTTCTTGCCGCTCGTTCACGCCGGCTGGCCGTGGTGGGTGTGTTCCTGATCTTCTTCGGCATCCCCGGTGGTTTGATTCTCTTGTACCGTCTGCTTTCGTGAGGAGTTGAACAATGCTCAAAGAACTGATCCGGATGTGGAAGAAGATCGACCTGCTCAAGGAGTCGTTCCACCAGTTCCTGGAAATGATCGACATGGTCGAGGACATGTTCCGATGTTCGACCGACGCCCTGTTCGGCGCCCGGACCTGTGCCGAGGCGGGCGAGACGCTTTATCGGACCGACATCAAGGTGAACAAGACCGAGCGGCTCATCCGCAAGCAGCTCGTCGAACACCTGGCGGTCAACCCCCGGGGCGACGCACCCGCCTGCCTGGTCCTGATGAGCGTGTCGAAGGACATCGAGCGGGCGGGCGACTACTGCAAGAACCTGCTCGAGGTCGCCGGGATGTTTCAGGACCGCGTCACCGACCTGCCCTACGCCCGGGATCTCCGCGAGCTGGCCGACCAGGTCGCGACGACATTCCGAAAGACGCGGCGGGCGTTCGCCGAGGACGACCAGGTGCTCGGCCACGAGGTCATCGTCGAGAAGGTGGACATATCCCACCGAAGCGACACTATGGTGGAGAAGATCGCGCGCGACGAGACGCTGAACGCAAACCAGGCGGTGTGCCTCGCCCTCTCATTCCGCTTCCTGAAACGGATCAACGCACACCTCGGTAACGTCGCCTCCGGCGTCGTCATGCCGCTCCACAAACTCGACTACTTCGACGAGAAGTGGGACAAGGAACAATACGAGAATAACATCGCACAAGAAGAACGGGCGAAGCAGAAGCGGAGAGAAAAGACGGATAAAGAAGGGGAATAGCCGCCGAGCATCGTCATCAGCCCTTATGGCGCCGGTGCCAGTTGAGAAGCCGGGTGGCAGCGGCCAGGCACTGGCGCACGTGCGGGAGTGATTCGGCGAACGGGGCAGTCATGTCTATCTTCGGAACGCACATCCGGATGACGGCCGATTTGCCGGCCCGTTGAATATGCATCCCCTCCTCCAGCATGTCGGAGTACTCACGCTCCAGGGCATCGATGTCCTCGGCACGGCCGGCAAACTGGATGTCTACATGTCCGTACAGGACTTTATGAATGAGTTTGGCATCGGTGGGCAGGCCGCGCGGGCGAAAGTAGATGAAGTTCGAGATCGCCGGTTTCGGGCCAGGCCTCGGCATCCTGAGCTCGGGCGCGTCAGATGAGGCCCGCTTCCAATACTCCTGCCAGAACCGGGTGACCGCTTCATCCGGCACCACCTGCCACCCGCTCGACCCGCGTTCCAGCGCAGACCGAATGAGAGCTGCCTTATATTCCCCCCACACGCCAAAACTGTTCGCCTGCTCCACCCAGTTCAGAACCTCGTCGAGAGTGATACAATGGTCGAACCCACAGGTTGTTTCGTCCTCGCCGAAATATGAAGCCGGGGCCACCAGAACGGTATGGAACGCATCACAGTCACCACGACGGACGTACTGCTCGCCTCGTTCCCGATACCGTTCCGACTGGCGGGGCTGAAACGCGGCTCCGAGTTTATCCTCAATCAGAAGTTTGACTGCTCGCTTGCCGCGACGGAACGCCACCTCGATGTCGGATTCTCCGTTCCGGGTCGTGACCGAGTGTTCGACAGCGAGGAGTTCGGCCTCGGCGTCGAGACCGAGCCGGGACAGAAACCAGTCGAAAAACTGCGGCGAATCTGCCAGCAATTCCACCAGGAGCAGGTCAATGTCGCGCTCGAGGACCGATGACACGCCTATTGAAATCATAACACAACCCCGCTCATTCGATATGAACGAAACACCGGTTTGCCGAACGGTCCCGATTCTACCGGTGTGCATCCGGATAAAGCAAGTCCAATGACCGGCCGAGCAGAGGGAGGCCACAACACCAGAGAGCTGAAATTTTCCGTGCGCGTTTCCGTTTCAGCCCGCGATTCTGCTTGACAAGATACGACGGGCGCTGTAAACTCCTATTAGTTCAGTAGGTTTGCCGTCGGGCAGGCCGCCGCAGGGCGACCCGCTCGGCCGATGACGAAAGGACGACCAGAAGACCAATGACCTCGACACCGCAGGTCGGGGCCAAGGAGATAGACCGTTGGTTCTGAAACGACTTCGCGAAGACATCGCCACGGCGTTCCGCCGCGACCCCGCCGCCCGCAGCGTCCCGGAGGTGCTCCTGTGCTACCCGGGCCTGCACGCGACCTGGCTGTATCGCATCGCACATTGGCTGTGGCGGCATCATCTCAAGCTGCTCGCCCGGTTTCTCTCATACGTGACGAGGGCGCTGACCGGGGTGGACATCCATCCGGGCGCACGCATCGGCCGGCGGTTCTTCATCGACCACGGGGCCGGGGTGGTGATCGGCGAGACGGCCGAGCTCGGCGACGATGTCCTCCTCTACCAGGGGGTCGTGCTCGGTGGCACGTCGCCGGAGAAGACGAAGCGGCATCCGACGGTGGGCAACCACGTGGTCATCGGCGCGGGAGCAATCCTGCTGGGTCCGATCGAAATCGGGGACGACGCGCGGATCGGGGCCGGGTCGGTCGTCATCAGGCCCGTCCCTCCGGCAACGACGGTCGTCGGGGTGCCCGCACGGACGGTCGGCGAGTCGGCCAGCACCGCCGACATGCTGCGTCACGCCGACCTCCCGGACCCGCTCAACGCGGTCATACTCCGCCTGGTCCGCAAGCAGGAACAGTTGGAGCAGGAGATCGAGGAGCTGCGCGGCGCCCGGTCGTCATCCGGATTTCGCCAGACCGGCGCCGATCCGGCCGGCGGCTGGCCGACGTGAGCCGGCACACCGGCTCCCCCGCTGTCACTCCCCCCTGAACGCCCCGGTTCTGCTTATTGCGGCCGGCCCGCTTCGTAGCCCGTCTCGTACATGGCGACGATGTTTTCCGGCGGGCTGACCGGCTGGATATTGTGGCACGGTGCGAGGATGTACCCGCCGCCCGCGCCGAGTATCCTCAGGTTGTCGCGGACCTCCTGCTGCACCTCCTCGATGGACCCGAACGCCAGTGTGTACTGGTTGTCCACTCCGCCGTGGAACACGACCCGGTCGCCGAAGTCGCGTTTCAGCCCCTCGCGGTCCATCCCCTTGCATCGCCACTGGATGGGGTTCAGGACATCGATGCCCGCGTCGATCAGGTCGGGCAGGATGTCACGGATGGCGCCGTCGCTGTGATGGAAGACGAACGCTCCCGCCTGGTGTGCCAGGTCGATCATCCGCTTCATCCGAGGCAGGAAGAACGTCCGGATCTGGTCGGGCGAGTACATCAGCCCCTCCTGGGCGCCCAGGTCCTCGGCCACATAGGTGATGAGCACCCGCCCGGGAATCTGTTCGTAAATCCGCTCGGTGTTGACGTAGCACAGTTCGTAGAGGCGGTCCAGGCAATAATGAACGAGCTCGGGGTTCAATACCAGGTCGATGAACGCCTGCTCCTGGCCGCGCAGGTGTTTATAGGTGAGGAACGGTTCGGACCCGCCGCCGCGGATGGGGCGATGTTCGTTCCCCTTCACCTGGTCGGGGATCGATGAATAGTCCCACCAGTCGGGCGACGGCCAGGTATAGCTGTCTTCGATCTCCTCGACCGTTCCAAACTCGGCGAGCGGGTGGTGGACGACCTCGTTGTAGTCGCCCCCCTCGTAGGCGATCCGCTGGCGGCGGATGCCGAAGGGGTTGGTGTTGTCGGGCGTGGGCGGCCCGACGTACGCCGGGCCCACGGTGAGCGGCCGGTCGATGTGCAGGCGCTCGCAGACGGAGTCCATCGTCTCGCATCCGAGGTACGCCTTGATTTTCTGCTCGACCTCGCCGGTGCTCCACCAATCCATCGGCACCCGGTCGGGCGTCTCGCGGTTGAGCACCGCCTGCCAGCGTTCAAGGGATGTCACGGGCTTCTCCTTATGGGTCAGAGGTCCACGGTCATGCCGGGGGCCGTGATGGTTGTGTTGTTGTGGCCGCGTTCTCGGAGGGCAGCGAGCAACGGGCCGGTGGCCTTCTCTTCACCGTGGACGAGGAAGATGCGGGTGTCCGGCCCCGCCACGGAGTCGGCATAATCGAGCAGCCCGTCGTGGTCGGCGTGGGCCGAGAAGCCGTTCAGCGTGGCGATCTCGCACCGGACGGGGTACATCTGGCCGAATATCTTGACCTGTTTGTGCCGTTCGACCAGCCGTCGGCCCAGGGTGTGTTCGGCCATGTATCCCACGATGCCCACGGCGTTCCGCTCCTTGGTGATGGTGTGCTTCAGGTGATGCAGAATCCGGCCGGCCTCGCACATCCCCGATGCGCTGATGATAATCGCCGGCCGACGTCGCCGCTGCAGGGCCTTGGATTCCGCGAGCGAACTGACGTAGTGCATCGACCGATGGCTGAACACCGAGCCGCCGTCCTCGACGAAACCGGCCGTCTCGTCGTCATAGCACTCGGGATGCATCTTGAACACGTCGGTCGCGTTGACCGAGAGCGGGCTGTCGACAAACACGGGGACGCTGGGCACGCGCTCCTCGGTGAACAGCTTGTGGAGCGAATAGAGCACGTTCTGCGTCCGGCCGACGCTGAACGCGGGGATAATCAGCTTGCCCCCCCGCTCGACCACCCGGTTGACCAGGCCGCCCAGCTCGGCCTCCATGTCCTCGGGCGGGTCGTGATGGCGTCCGCCGTAGGTGCTCTCCAGGACGAGCACGTCGAGCGGACCGCCGTCGGCCAGCGACTCGGGGTCGCGCAGAATCGGCATGCCCGGCCGGCCCAGGTCGACGGCGTAGCCGAACCGCAGCGGCGGCGAGACGCCGTTGAAGTCCAGCCGGATCAGGGCGGCGCCCAGGATGTGCCCGGCGTCAACCAGCCGACCGCTGACCCCGGGCACCGGCGAGAAGCGGCGGCCGTAGCCGACCGACACGATGTGCCGCAGCACCTTGGTCCCGTCGAGTTGGGAATAGAGCGGGTCGACCGGTTCCTCACCGTTTTTTGCCCGCTTGCGGTTGATGTACTCGGCGTCCATCTGCTGGATGTGGGCGCTGTCGCGCAGCATAATCGAGCACAGGTCGCGGGTGGCACTCGTCGCATAGATGTTGCCGTTGAAACCGCGGGCGTGCAGCAGCGGGAGCCGGCCGGAGTGATCGATATGGGCGTGCGACAGGACGACGGCATCGACGGTGTCCGGGGCGGTCTGGAACGTCCGGTTCTTCTTCTCCGCCTGGCGGCGGTGGCCCTGAAACATCCCGCAGTCGATGAGCAGGCGGCCTTGGGGCGACTCCACGAGATGCATCGAGCCGGTGACCTCGTTTGCTGCGCCGAGAAATGTCATTTTCATTTGCAGCACTCCTGTAAGATGATCGGTGAAACCCCGACCCGGACCGATCTCACTCGGCGGGTTCGAT
>PWKM01000068.1 GCA_003559755.1 Planctomycetota bacterium | reverse complement strand
GCATGGAAGAGCCGGCCGCCGACCTCGACGGCGATGTGATGCCCCGGCCCCATTCGCCCGCAGACGATATCGATGTACTGCTGCACAGACTCGTCGTCCTCCTTGCTCGCCTGTACGCCCGGCAGCAACGCATTCGCTTCGTTTTCCAACGCGGTTCGCTTCTGCTCGAGTTGGACAATCCGCTGGCGATGATAATCCCATGCACCAAACCCTGCCAGAACCACAACCATCGCGATGGTAAGTGCGAAGAGCAGTTGAAATCGCAACGAATACCGTCTACGTTCACCTCTGCCCGGCCCCGCCCCGATCCGACACACTTTCCCTATGCCCACGGCAGCCCTTTCCTTTCTCCGAGGTCGAGCGGGGCCAGGAGGCCGGGCAAGTCGGGGTCGTCCTCGCGGACGGCGAGCGCGAGTGAACTCTGGCCCGGTGCGGGCGGGAACTGGTCGAGCGGAAAGATCTGGGTGATCCGGTCGGTCATGCCCAGTCGGATCAGCCCGACGGCGGCCAGAAGCAGCGCGTCGTATTGGCCGGCGTCCAACTGCCGCACCCTGGCGGGGACGTTGCCTCGGATGTCGCAGGACACCGCATCCGGGCGCAGGGCAAGCAGGGTCTCACGGCGTCGGTCGCTTGACGTGCCCACACGGGCTCCGGCCGGCAGGTCCGGCATTGCCGCGCCGTCACGCGACACCAGGCATTCCCACGGTGCGAAGGCGGGGGTAACCGCTGCCACACCGATGCCGTCTGGCAGGCGGTCGGGCAGGTCTTTGGCACTGTGTACGGCGAGGTCGACATCGCCGCGAGCCAGCGCCCTGTCGAGGTCGCGCGTGAAGAAATCGTCTCCGATCACGCTCGGAAGCGGCGTCTCTTTATCCCGGTCGCCGGGCGACTCGAAGGGGACATATTCTAGCTCGGTATCAGGCAGCAGGATGCGAAGATAGTCGGACAGCTCGCCGACCTGTACTCGCGACAGGCGGCTTCCCCGAGCACCGATACGAATCTTGTCGGGCACAGCGGCATTCCCGAGCCGGCGGTGGAGCCGCAGGGCGCTGGTAAAAGCCAGCCGCCCGGCCCTGAACGCTCCTTCCGCCTGCTCGCCGCTGAGGGGGACACTTCCGATATCGTCCAGGCCGTAGAGTTCCATCGAAACAGAAGCCGGCAGCTCTCCGGTCAGGTCCACAACGAGCGCCCCGCTTAACCGGTTGATTCCGTCGCTGCCCGGGTTGGAGGACAGTATCGCGGCGTGGTGTGGGATGGCCTTGGCGGTCTGCAGGTCGCGGGTGTCTCGGACCTCGAGCCCCATCCTCTGGCACCAGGTCACGCCGGTGTTTGCCCGACGGGAAAACGGTCGTACATCCGCGCCAGTTTCGAGTAACCGGGCGGCGATGTTCCGGCTCATCCGCCCGCATCCGACGAGCAGGACGGTTTTTCCACTCAACGTGCCGAGCCGCTGCTCGAGGAACGAGACGACAGCCCGCGGCCAGCTTGCCCCATCGCTTCCGAAGCCGGCCTCTCGGCGGATATCCGGCTGGGCCGAAACAGCCGCCTGGAATGCCCGGGCAGTAGCCGAATCGCCTGGGCCCGGTGCCTCGGCCAGTGCCCGTCGGGCCTGCCCCACGATCTCGCTCTCGCCGAGCAGGGGCGACTCGAGCCCGCAGACGACACGGAGGAGTTGGTGCCGGGCGCCGGAGCCGCACCGGGTGTAGAAGGCGGGCCGATGGGAGTCAAGCAGCACGCCGCACCGCTCTTCGACGGCGGCCAGAATATCGCGGATGACGGGCCGCGGCGACGGGGCGGTGAAATACCACTCCCATCGGCAGCAAGTCGATAGCAGGACGGCCTCGTTCTGGTCCAGATCGTCTGAGGTGACCTCCCGCAGCCGTCGAAACACATCGCCGGGCAAGTTCGAACGCTGCACACCGAACACGGTGAACCGGGCCGGCGGGCGTTTGCGACGTTCGAGCAGGTCCGCGATCTCGTCGCGCACATCCCGCGATGCCCGGCAGTCCCGGCCGTTGGAATGGACCGCGACCGTGACCTCGCCGTCGCTGTGGATGGCGGGGAATATCGCCCGCGAAGATCTGCCCGGCGAAACGAGGCACGACAGGATGCCGCGCGCCTCGGCGTCTCGGCCGATCCGGAGGTTGAGGGCCGGATCGTCTGTGGCCGCCACCACGAATGATCGGCCGGCGAGGTGGTCCGCCGAGTACCGCTCGTTCTGCCAGGTCACCTGCCCGGCGTCGATGAGGTCACGTAACCTGTCGGCGACCGTCGGGCTGATTACGGAAACCACGGCGCCCGCCTCGGCGAGTGCACGGGCTTTCCGCGAGCCGATCCGCCCTCCCCCGACGACGAGGCAGTTCACACCGGCGAAGTTGATGCCCAGCGGCAAGTAGCGGGCGTTCGTCGACTCGTCAATTCCCCCCGCCGTGCTGGTCGTTCGACGCGATGCTGTGCCCATCGATTCAGACTCTATGGCTGTTACCGAATAACCGGGGAAAATGCTGACCCACCTGGTTGGGGACCGTCGGCCGGTCCGCCGGCCCGAACTGTTCTTGCCACGGTGCCGCTATTGAACGGAGAGCGGCCCCCGGCACTTGAACGGGCCGGGGGCCACTGTCCGCTTATCGGTCATTGCCCGCCACATCCATCGGACCACACCCAGCCGAGGTCGAGATAGAACTGGCGTGCCTCCGGGGTGGCGAGGAATTCCATAAATTGGGTTGCCGCCTCCGGCTCTTTGCTGAACGAGAGCAGACCGATGCCGGTCCCTCTGAGTATCTGGTCCGGCTCGGGCAATTCGACGACCTCGAGCCGGTCGTCGGCGAGGTGCTTGAACGCACTCCAGCCAAACGCGGCATCGACTTTTGCCTCGGCCACGGCTTCGACGATGGCAATGCAGCCATTGGCTCGGAAGCTGATGTTGGGTCGAACCTTATGGATCAGGCCTTTTCGTCCGGCCACATCTTCCCACAACCCCTTGAGGCAGTCGATCATCGAGATGGCCACACGAACGCCCGGCTTCGCCAAGTCTTCGAGTTTCTCGATGTTCTTCGGGTTCCCGGCGGGAACAATGATGGCCGAGCTGCGGAGGGCAATCGTTCGTCGTTGCCCTTTCTGCACGATGCCGCGAACTTCTCCGTCATCGAGCAGATACTCGGCGCCGCCGATGGCGAGGTCGTGCACGGCGGCGTCGGAGATCTCCAGAAGGAAATCGTCGCCGCCGGTCTCGCCGGTGGCCTCCTCGGCCTCCGGTTTGGCGCAGTGCCTTGCGCACACGTCGATCTTGACCTCGATGCCGGTCCGCTCCTCGAACAGGGCGGCGGCCTTCTCCAACGGGCTGGCGCAGGCCCGCGCCGAAAAGATGCGCACGGTCTTATTATCAGTCGTCTGGCTCATTAGAAATAACCTCCAGATATCGGGTTTCTATCGTTTGCACGATGCGGCTCTCCGGCTTTGGGGACGACTCCGGCCTGATCGCCGTCGCCAGAAGTCGGATGCTGACGATCATGAGATATATTGCGAAGATCAACCGGAGTGTACGAGCGGGGATCCGGCCCATCAATGCTGAACCAATGAAGACACCGACCACGGCGCCCGTCACAACAAGAACGACAACTCGCCAATTGATTTCGACAGACGGGTGCCCCCAGTATCGCCATGCGGCGACCATCGCCATGGGGATCATGACGACGAGCGAGGTGCCCTGGGCCGTCCTCTGCGGCAGGTGAAAGAGCAACACCAGCACCGGGATGAAGATCGTGCCGCTGCCGAGCCCCAGCAGGCCGCTGATGACGCCTCCGGCAAGGCCCAACAGGATGTAGCCGATCAAAAGTTCAATTGACATCTTAACGTCCAATCGTCAAGCGCCGCGGCCGGAGGCGTTTTCGGGAACTCGGGTCAGTACTGGTAGACACCCCGATTCAGACCGTCGCGGATGGCGGAGAGCACCTTGTTTGCACGGATGGTCGCTCCCGTGTAGCCGTCCACCTCGGTTTGCACAATGCGGCCGGGCTCGTAGAGGTCGGGCAGATGCTCGCTCAACGGCTTTCCGACGAGGTGATCGAGGGCGTCCTGATATTGAGCGATCACCGAACGGTACGGCTCCTCCTCGGTCGCTAGATGATAATTACCGTCGCCGCGATCGAGGTGTCGAAACTCAGCATGGGTCACCAGCCCATTATTCAAGGTAAATTCTACGCCGACCTGGATCTGGTCTTCATCCAGAAAAACCCCGCGGTACGTGCCGTCTTCGTGCCGGAATAGTTCAGCGTTCCGGTGCGAGGGTCGACCGGCGCAACTGACAAAAGGGATCAGGCCAATGACCAGAAACGAAAGCCACTGGATTCTTTGAATCGATTGGATGGCCCACTTCATTCGTTCGTCCTCCGTTTCTTGTTTACGAAAGTATCGTCTGCAGGTCCTGTTCGGGAGTGGTGATCGGCTTCAGGCCGAACTTGTCGACCAGGACGCCGAGCACCGGCTCGGTCACAAACGCGGGCAAGCTCGGCCCCAGCCGGATGTCGGTGATCCCAAGGTTGAGCAGGGTGAGCAGGATGGCCACGGCCTTCTGCTCGTACCACGACAGCACCAGCGAGAGCGGGAGGTCGTTGACTCCGCAATCGAACGCATCGGCCAGGGCTCCGGCGATCTTGACGGCGGAGTAGGCGTCGTTGCACTGCCCCACGTCGAGTAGCCGGGGGATGCCGCCGATGTCGCCGAACTCGAGCTTGTTGAACCGGTACTTGCCGCAGGCGAGGGTCAGTATCACGCAGTCGTCGGGGACGGCGCTGGCGAACTCGGTGTAGTAGTTGCGCCCGGGCTTCGCCCCGTCGCATCCACCGACGAGGAAGAAGTGGCGAACGGCGCCGCCCTTGACCGCCTCGATCACCTTGTCGGCGACACCGAGCACGGCGTTCCGCCCGAAGCCGACGGTGATCGCCTTCTCCTCGGCATCCCCGTCGAAGCCGGGGGCAGCGAGCGCGGCATCGATCACCGGCCCGAAGTCGCCGTCGCTGACGTGGGCGACATCCGGCCACCCGACCACTCCGCTGGTGAAGAGCCGGTCCTTGTAGCTGTCCTTCGGCTTCATCAGGCAGTTGGTTGTCATCAGGATGGCGCCGGGGAAGTCTTCGAACTCGGACTGCTGGTTCTGCCAGGCACCGCCGTAGTTGCCGACCAGGTGGTCGTACTTGTTGAGCCCGGGGTACGCGTTGCAGGGCAGCATCTCGCCGTGGGTATACACGTTGATCCCCGTGCCCTGTGTCTGTTCGAGCAGGGCGGCGAGGTCCTTGAGGTCGTGCCCGGAGACCAGGATGGCCGGACCGGCGACCGGGGTGATACGGACCTGGGTGGGCTCGGGATGGCCGTAGGTGCCGGTGTTGGCCTGGTCGAGCAGTTCCATCGCCCGGAGGTTCAGCTCGCCGGTCTCCAGCGCCCGGCCCGTGAGGGCCTCCGCGTCGGCCAGTTCGTCGGCGACGCAGGCGACGAGCTCGTGGAGCTGGGCGTAGGCGGACGTGTCCTCGACGCCGAGAATCGCGGCGTGATCGAGGTAGGCGGCGGCGCCCTTGACGCCGTAGATAATCAATTCCTGGAGTCCGGCGACGTCATCGCCGTATTGTCGGCGGCGCGCCTCGATCCCGACCTGCGACGCCTGCTCGGCCAGCCCGTCGAGGCCGGCGGCCGGCTCGAAGGTCGCCGGGCCGGAGAGCTGCTCGGGCGACTCGACGGCGGACTCGTACAGCGATTTCGCACGACGGCGCACATCGACTGCCTGTCCGATCAGGTCCACAAACCGGCTCGGGTCGAAGTTCACGTTGGTCAGCGTGGCAAAGAACGACTTGACGACGAAGCGGTCGATTTCCGCGTCCGCCGCCCCGGCCGCCCGTGCCCGGTGGGCGTACTGGCAGACGCCCTTGGTCACGTGGACGAGGACATCCTGCAGCTTGGCAACTGTCGGGTCTTTTCCGCAGACTCCGTGCCGGGTGCAGCCCTCTCCTTTTGCCGTCTGTTCACACTGATAACAAAACATTTCCATAAAGAATTCTCCATTCTCCCCGTGTTTCAACGGCCATTCATTGTACGCTATCTGCGTCAGCTTACGCGCACTGCCGACGTATTGTCAAGCTCGGCCCGTGGTCGATTGTGAATGTCGTTCCTTGTTGCTGCCACGGGCCGGCCTGACGTTCAGCTTGTCAGTGACAGGCGGCTCCGGCTTTCTCGGCTTCGCCGCCTTCGGCCTCATCGCCTTCGGCCTTCTCGCAGTCGGCGCACTCTGCCTTCTCGCAGTCAGTGCACTCGGCCTTCTCGCAGTCGGCGCAGTCGGCCTTCTCGCACTGGACGTCGTCTGCCTTATCGCACTCGGCCTTGTCGGCGTCACCGCATGTGTCGCATTCGCCTTTCTCGGCCTTTTTACAGTCGGCATCGTCTGCCTTATCGCACTCGGCCTCGTCGGCGTCGGCCTTCTCCTGCTCGGCCTCACCTTCCTGTTCGCCTCCGCCACAGCAGCCGGCGTGTGCGACGAGGTCGCCCTCGTGGTCGCCCCCGCAATGATGTGCAAAGGCCAGTCCGGTTCCGAGTGTAGCGACGGCTGCAATCGCGACGGCGATTACTGCAAGCTTGATCATCCTGTCCATCTGTCTCTCCTTCTGTTTGTGTGGTTATCCGGCAAATACTTCACAAGTCAACGAAGAACCTACCACCCCCTTTCGCTTCCCCAGGCATCTGGGAGTTGGGGATGAGATGGTCCGACCGGGCTGGCAGGATGCGCCGGGCGCCGGCGCTGCGGTGGGCCTGACGCAAGGCACCGTCGCTCCGGACATCCTGCCGAGCTCGGCATCGTTCGTATCCTCTAAATCTGGTAGTCTCTTTTGAGCGGGCGGGTGTGTATTCCGCACTCGCCGCCGCACTTGCTGGTGCCGACCCATCGTCCGGCCCGCTCGTTGTCATCGGTCGATATCTGGCTGCAGGGTCCGCAACCCAGCGACCGATACCCCATCTTGTAGAGCGGGTTGGTATCGACCTTGTACAGTGCCAGGTACTGCCATATCTCGCGCTCTTTGAACAGGAGGATCGGGTTCAGTTTGACGAGGCCGATGTCGCGTTCCTCGATCTCCTTGAAGTCTGTCCGGGTCCGCCCCTCCGTGCACCTGAGGCCGGTCACCCAGCAGCCCACGTTGAGTTCTTCGATGGCCTCCCGGGTGGGGACCACTTTGAGTATCTCGCAGCAGCGGTCGGGATTGCCCTGATGCAGGTCGTCGGGGAGCGGCGCATCGTTTTCGAATATTTTCAGCTCGGGATACCGTGCGACCGTCTCCCGCATGAACTGCCGCGTGGTCTCCGGCCAAAATCGGGTGGCGACAATGAAGCCCTTGATGTGCGGGCTGATCCGTTTGGCCAGGTCCCAGACGACGCAGGAATCTTTGCCCAAGCTATGAGCGACCACCAGACGGGCGCCGAACGCGTCGTATGCATTGCCGATCAAGCTCAATGCCCGATCGACTTTTTCCTTGAAATTGAGACCATCCACCAGGGCCTTTATGTCTTCTTCTTTTTGAATATTCTGAGTCATCGTTCCACTTGTTCGATTCGTAGTGTTTTAGTAGGAATAGTGTGCAAAAAAGAGCGCAACGGAGCACATGTCAGGGCGCGTACTACAGAATATACGCAACGGCCCTCCTTTCTTGGCTCCCAATCCACCAGTTCCATAACTCGGTAAAGCATCATTCCTTCTCGTTGCCCGTCGTGCTCTGCCATAATAACCAAGCGGTCTAATAGGAATTATAACGTACGCCGTGCCTTTGTCAATGACTTTTCCAGACGAATCGGGATTTTTTCGCTTTTCCCTAACGCGAATCCGCTACGTATCTGATCGACCGGTCGCTCACCGCCAAACGGGACCGGTTGGAAGATGGGGTACAAGTGCGAAGAAAACCATCCTGGCCGCTCCGGTTCAGCCGGATTCGTCCCCATCGAGCACCTCGTTCATACTTCCCGTGCGGTAGCCCTCGAGGTCGATGGTCACATAGTCGAACCCCAGTTCCTTGAGCCGACTGGCGACTTCCCGGCGGGTCGGCTCTGTGGCCAGGTCGGCGACGCGGTCGCGTTCGGCCTCGATGCGGGCGATCCCGCCGTGGCTCCGCACCCGCACCTGGCGGAATCCGTTGTCCCGGAGGAACCGTTCGGCCTGCTCGACCCGACGGAGCTTGTCGGCGGTGATCTCTTCCCCGTACGGGAATCGTGACGCCAGGCAGGCCATCGCCGGCTTGTCCCAGGTGGGCAGGCCCAACTCGCGGGACAGCGGGCGGATGTCCGCCTTGCCCAGCCCCGCCTCGATGAGCGGGCTTCTCACACCGAGCTCGCTCGCGGCGCGGCGGCCGGGGCGATAGTCCGAGCAGTCGTCCTGGTTGCTGGCGTCGGCGACGAAGCGGAAGTCCCGCCCGTCGGCGATCCAGAACATCCGCTCGAACAGTTCCATCTTGCAGTAGTAACATCGCTGGGGCGGGTTGCGCCGGAAGTCCTCGCACTCCAGCTCACCGCTCTCGATCGTCATGTGCTCGACGCCGAACGACCGGGCCAGCCGGCACGCCAGTTCGTACTCTTCGGTGGTGTAGGTGGGCGACGTGGCGGTGACCGCCAGGACCTTGAGGTCCGGGATGTCGGACGCCACCTTCAGGAGAAAGGTGCTGTCCACCCCGCCCGAATAGGCGATGAGCACGCTCCGCATCTCTCTGAGGATTCGCCGCAGTCGTTCCAGCTTCGCTTTTGCGTCAGGTTCAACGGTCGTTGTGTTGCGCATTCAAACGTCCTCCGTAGGTTGTGTCCCCCTCAGCCAGACGAGTCGTCGTTTGTCCCTCGACCGGGCCTGACCATCATGGAGAGGCAGGTATCGTCCCCCGCCGGAGAGACCCGGAGAGTCCCGATGGGTTTACCGGTGTGGTTGTCGGCTCTCACGGCGACGTTCTCGCTTCCACGTGCCTTGCTGTACCGAGCAGTAATGGCGGCCGACAACAGCAATGGCCGGCCGTCGGCCGGTGGTCTGCCCCTCAGCAGGGTCAGCGGCCCGGTCAGGTCAGCCAGTTCGAGCAGGAGGTCGCCCTTGCGGGCCAGGGCCCGGAGGCGGTGGTTCTCCGCCTCGTCACGTCCGACGACCGCGCGGGCGCTGGGGGCGAGTCGGAACTGGCGCCCGACCGTCAGCGTCTGTGCGTCGTTCACGTCGCAACCCGGATCGTGCTCGATCAGGTCGCGTATTCGCGTGGCGAAACCCGGGTCGGTCAGTCGGCAACCGCCGGCGGGGCAGGGATAGTCGCCGACGTTCATCGACCGGGCCAGTTCGATCTGGGGCAGACGGCGCCGACCGCTGAAGTCCCGCAGCGCCGCGCGGTCGATCCATCCTTCCCGCTCGGGGATGCTGGGTTCGAGCAGTCGGGCGCTGAGCGGTCGGACGATTCTGCCCTCCAGGCCCGCTTCCCTCTCGATCAAGGCCATCGCGTC
>PWKM01000232.1 GCA_003559755.1 Planctomycetota bacterium | reverse complement strand
GGCGGGCGCCCGGTTTCTCGCCGAGCGGCCCGAGCTGCTCTATGTCGAACTGTCGCCGGGCGGCGAAGACGCGGCCGATTGCGACGTCGGGCTGGGCAAGATCGTCGGCGCGGTCCATCGGGCCGGCGTCGCGGACCGGACCACCATCATCGTTGTCGCCACACAGCCGGACGAAACCGGCTGGTTCATCCGGGGGCCGGGCACCCGGCACGGACACCGGATCGTCGAGGCGGTCTCCGCTCCCGACACGTTCGCCACCGCATCGCGCCTGCTCGGCGTCCACCTGCCCGAAGCCCGCGGCTACCTGGTGGCCGACGCCTTTCGCGCCTGGGCGCGAACCCCGCGAAGCCCCGACGAGCGAGTCGTGCCGCGGGGATCGGTCCGCGGCAGGGTCCTGAAGGGCGATGACGATCCGATGAGCCGGGCCACCGTGCTGCTGGTCAGGGACGAGCCGGTCGACGGCATCCACGAGCGCTGGGCCGACACCGGCGCGTCCGGCTCGTTCGGTTTCGACGACATCCCCACCGGCACCTATGATTACGTGTTCGTGTTCGACAACCTGCCCGCCCCGGTACGCCGGAGCTTGCTCGTCGCCCGCAACGTGACGGTCGAGGCCGATACGGCGGTCCGGCTTGATCTCGATTATCGGCGCCTGGGCGCCGAGTCCGGGACCTGGGAGCCGGTGCGGCGCCGAAAACGACCGGCGGCCTTCCTCACCAATGCCCAGATCGAGCACTTGGGCTCGTCCGCCCGAAAGGGGCAGTCGGTGTGGCCCACCGACGACCCGACCGAGCCGCCGCTGCTCGCCGCCGACGCCCTCACCGGCCGCCGGGTACGGACCGGCCTCGTCCGCTCCTGGCTGATCGAGTCCGCTGCGACCCTGCGCCGGATGACGGCGGAGGAGGACCTCGAGCCGGCCCTCGTCCGGCACGTGATCGACCTGGCGGCGGCCTATGACCTGAACCGGGGCTCCGGCCTGCTGAGCCGTGACGAGAAGCTCGCCGTCGTCGACGCCCTGTCCGACGCCGCCACCCGGCTGAACCGCGCCGCCCGCCGGGGAGAGCTCCCCGAGGACACGAACGCATATGTCGCCCTCGAGCTCGCCGCCGTCGCCGTATCGCCGCTGGAGGCCGCCGATGCCTGGTCGGAGACGGCGGAAGACCTGTTCGAGGCCCGGTTCGGTACGCTGAGCCGTCGGGCCGAGCAGGACCCCCGGGAAGTTGATCGGGCCGAGCTGTGCTCGATCCTCGAATATGCCCTGATAAACGACGCGGTGGGCTGCGGCAATTACCTGGACGACGACCTGCGCCGGCTGGTGCGGCTGGCGGCCTGGTCGCTGCCCCCGGAGCACCGGCGGCAGGACCGACCGGTTGGCTCGCGGGCGGTCGGAGACGACACCGCGTTCCTAGGGCTGGCCCAGACGGCGTTCGCCGACGAAGAGTTCGGGGGCAAGCTGCGGGCGCTGTGGGACGCTTCGGGACGGCCGTACTGGATGCCGCGTGGGGACGAGTCGGTCCTCGGCATCCTCTTCGCCGCTGCCGCGATGCCCAGCCCCCGTGCACGGCGCCACGTGCGCAGCGAGCAGCTCACACCGACCACGGCCGTGCTGACCCATCGCTGGGGCGACTCGGCCGAGTGGTTCGTTCACGTCAGCGGCTGGGATATCGACGTTCACCTGCGGGCGACCGACCTCGCCCGGTCCCGCACGTGGTCGGTCGCCGGAAGGCCCGTCGGCTCGCCCGAGATCGTCGCCTTCATCGAGTCGCCGGCCTGCGATTACCTGCTCCTTTCCGGCGACGTTGCACTCACCCGTGATGAGGAGGAGCGCGGATATCGCCATGTGCTGTTCAACAAGCACACCGGCTACCTGGTGGTGTGGGACGAGTTCCCCGACGGCGCCCGCCCGATTACCCGGGTCATCGCCTCCGGGTCCACCAGCCCGGGCGTCCTCCGGGCCCACACCGGAGTCGAGGCCCAGGTCCTGGGCTTGGAGATGGCGATGGCGGCCCGGGACCCCGAGGTGGCCATGCAGGGCGTGACGAACTCGCCGGTGTGGGCGATCTACCTGCCCCCGCCGGGCCGCGGCCCGGCCGAGCTCGAGCCGTGGAGCGTCGACCCGATCAGTTTGGCCACCGCCGAGGCGGCGGGATACCGGGGCCGTCACCTGAAGCTGACGGCCGACCGCGGCGCCGAGTTCATCCGGCTCGGCCAGCAGCCGGCGTGGGCGGCGGGCGATTTCGAAGACGTGTTCATCGACGGCAAGGTGGGCGTCGTCCGGCGTGGCGAGCGGTCAGAAGACTTCATCCTCGTCCGGGCGGAGATGGCGATGAGCAATTCTCGGCTGTTTCGCCTTGCACGCGGGACCGGATTCGCCACAATATACAGGACCGGCCGGGCCGAAGGATGGAGTCGCGGCAGATCCAGACGGGCAACGGTCCGGCTGGGGGCCGAGCCCCCCGGACATCTGCACCTGGAGGTGAACAGCCGGCCGCGCCGAGCCCGGATCGATGGGCTGGACGCAGTCTTCCGGCTCCGGTCGGGCGAGCACACGTTCACCATCGAGCGCTCCGGTGGACGATAGAAACAGAGGAGCGGCCCGAGGGAAGTGCTCGGGACGCGGACAGATAGCGAACTGATATTGAGGTGGTGGAATCCGGCCGGTGTGGACAGGCCTGACAGTCGCCTGCGGCCGGGGAAAGCCAGGAATCCCATGATCAAATTCTCGATTTGCATAGACACGATCTTTAACCATCTGCCGTTCGAGGAACGAATGGAGCAGGCGGCCTCCTGCGGCTGTACCGCCGTCGAGTTCTGGGAATGGCAGGACAAGGACCTCGACGTGGTCGCCAGGGCGAAAGAGGCGGCGGGGGTGGACATCCTGGCGTTCGGCGGCCTGCCGTCACAGCCGGCGGGGAATCCCGCCACCGTCGAGGAGACCATCCGCGAGCTGCGAAAGTCGATCCAGACCGCCCGCCAGGTCGGGGCCGGGGGGCTGATCATCGTGCCGGGCGAGGAGCTGGACGACGTGCCGCGAGAAGCACAGTTGAAGACGGTGGCGGACGTTCTGAATGCCGCCGCACCGGCCGCCAAAGACGAGCGGGTGACGCTCCTGCTCGAACCCGTCAACAAGAGCATCGACTACCCGGGGACGCTGATCAGCACGGTGGGCGAGGCGATGCAGGTGCTCGACCTCGTCGATCAGCCGAACGTCAAGCTTCTGCTGGACGTGTACCACCAGTACATCACCGAGGGGGCGGTATTAGAGACCATCGAGGCCCATATCCACCGGATCGGGCATTTTCATCTCGCCGACGCACCCGGCCGACACGAGCCGGGCACCGGCGAGGTCCAGTTCCGGGAGATATTCCACCTGATCGACTCCCTGGGCTACGAGGGTTACCTGGGAATGGAGTTTGTGCCGACCGGCGACCACAACGAGGCCGTCGAGGCGGTCCTCGATCTCGTGTAACCAGAAACAGGAGGCGGACAATGGACGTGATGGACGCAATCAGCCAGCGACGCAGCATTCGGAGCTATGAGGACCGGCCGGTCGAGGAGGAGAAGCTGAACGCCGTCCTCGAGGCGGGGCGGCTGGCGCCGTCGGCCCGCAACCAGCAGGAGTGGCGGTTCGTGGTCGTGCGCGACCCCGAGATGCGGTCGAAGATGGTCGCGGCCGCGAACGGCCAGAAGTTCGTGGGCGAGGCCCCGGTCGTCCTGGTGGCCTGCGCCGAGACCGACGGCCGCAAGATGTCCTGCGGCGAGCCGGCCTACCCGATCGACGTGGCCATCTCGCTCGACCACATGTCGCTGAAGGCGGTCGAGGAGGGCCTGGGCACCTGTTGGATCGGTGCGTTCGACCAGGCGGCGGTCAAGAAGCTGCTCGGAATCCCCGACTCGATCCGCGTCGTCGAGCTGATGCCCCTGGGCTATCCGGCCTCGCAGCCGAGCCCCCGGTCGCGGCTCGAGATGGACGAGATCGTGTGTTACGACAAGTGGCAATGGTGACGAGGGGGCCAACGGTCGGCCCCGTCGGGTCGCCGGCCCGCTCTCACACCCTCTGACTGCCGAACGGAGTGTCCGACATGAACGAGATACAGGGCTTGCGGGCTCTATCCGGGGACACGCGGTCGCGCCGGCGACGGCAGACGGACGAGTCGGCCGAATCGCGCGACCAGAGCGAGGTCTCCCGTCGCGTCCGGAACGAGAAAGTCGCCAGCGTGCTGAAACGCTTCCTCATCGCGCGGGTCGCCTTCGACGCCATCCTCGAGATGTTCCGGTCGCCCGAGCCGATGCGGTTCGAGCCGATCAACACGTTCGTCGAGCGGACCCTGTTCGGGCTCAAGGAGGAGTGCCACGCCCTGTTCCGCAAGGAGGACCGACCGGCCGGCGATGTCCTGTACGCCGAGGACCTGTTCGACGTGCTCACCGGCTCGATCTTCCACGAGATGATGAAGATCAAGGAGAACTGCTACATCATCGAGCACTACGGGCCGACCTATCGCTCGATGGCACAGATCGCCGGCCGGCGCATCCGGGTCCCGGTGTACGAGCGGCTGTTCTTCCGGGCGTGCAAGCGGATCATCGAGCGGGCCTCGACCGCGGTCTACGACGATATCCGCTCGGCCGAACAGCTCTTCCAGGACGCCACCGAGCACCTGCTCAACATGCTCCCCCGGTTCGCCAACAACGGGCTCGTCACCCGGATGCTCATCGAGAACCAGCAGTTGGTGGAGATGGTCTATGGCGAGGACCGCCTGGAGAGCGTCCTCGAGACGATGTACGAAGGGCACCTCGACAAGGCGTATCTCCACGCCGCGTCGAGCTACCTCGATGCCGGTCGATTCGAGAAGGCCCGGCAGTTCTGCGATCGATGCCTGGAGGAAAACCCCGACAACATCGGCGCCCCGCGCCTGCTCGACCAGCTCGAGAAGGTCCGCACCGACCACCCCACTTGAAATAACCGTGCCCCCCGCCTAGAATGCCGCCGTGGATACAATCGAACCGAAATTGCTCAAGGGATTCCGCGACTACCTGCCCGAACAGATGATCCCCCGGCAGCGGATGATCGACACCATCGCCCGGGTGTTCGAACGGTTCGGGTTCGCCCCCATCCACACCCCCGCCCTCGAATACGCCGAGGTCCTGCTGGGTAAACTGGGCGAGGACGCCGAGAACCTGTTCTACCGGTTCACCGACCACGGCGGGCGCGACATCTGCCTCCGCTACGACCTGACCGTCCCGCTCGCACGGGTCGCCGCCCAGTACCGCCACCTCCGGATGCCGTTCAAACGCTACCAGATCGCCCCGGTGTGGCGGGCCGAGAAGCCGGGCAAGGGCCGGTTCCGCGAGTTCTACCAGTGCGACGTCGATATCGTGGGGACCGACAGTCTGCTCGCCGACGCCGAATGCATCGCCGTCGATCACGCCGTGCTGACCGCACTGGGCATCCCCGACGCCGTCATCCGGATCAACAACCGGAAGGTGCTCGCCGGCCTGCTCGACGCGCTCGAGCTGGGCGGAGACGGGGCGGCGAACGCCCAGGACATCCTCCGCACCATCGACAAGCTGCCCTCGCACGGCGAGAAGACCGTCCGGGCACTGCTCGCCGAGAAGAACGGGCTGGCCCCCGACCGGATCGACCGGGTGTTCGAGTTCATCCGCATCGAGGGCGAGCCGGAGGCCATGATCGAGCAGGCCGAGCCGCTCATCGGCGGCTCGCAGGCGGGGGCCGACGGGCTCGACGAGCTCCGGCAGGTCATCGAGTTCGCCCGCCACATGGGCGTGCCCGCGCTCGAGCTCGACTTCACCATCGCCCGGGGGCTGGACTACTACACGGGGACCGTGTTCGAGACCTTCCTGCCCCAACTGCCCGACCTGGGCAGCGTGATGAGCGGCGGCCGATACGACCACCTCATCTCCGGGTTCCTCGGCCGCGACGTGCCCGCCGTCGGCATCTCGGTCGGCATCGACCGCCTGTTCTCCGGGATGGAGAGCTTGGGACTGGTCGAGCAGGCGAAGACGCCCACCCGCGTGCTCGTGGCACCGATGGGGCCGGAGACCGTCGACGCGGCGCTCCGGGCCGCACACCGCCTGCGGTCGGCCGACATCCCCACCGAGGTCTATCTCAAGGAGGCCCGGCTGGGCAAGCAGCTCAAGCACGCCGACCAGCAGGGGATCGGCCTGGTCGTCATCCTCGGCACCGAAGAGGTCGCCGCAGAAACAGCGACGGTGAAGGAGATGGAGAGCGGCGACCAGACCGAGGTCCCGCTCGCCCAACTGGCCGACCACGTCAGGGCACGCCTGGGCTGACCGCCGGGGCTGTCACTCGGTGGGCGGGCCGGGCCATATTCGATGGTCGCCGCCGGGGAGCGGCGGTCGGGGACGCGGCGGAGCGTCCGCCGGGGCGAACCGGTTCCGGCCCTCGATTTGCCGGACCACCTCCGACTCGATGCCGAACTCGCCGGTCTCCGGGTCACAGGTATAGACCGTCCTCTTCAACGATATCCGGTCGGGCTCGCCGCGGGCCTCGCTGAGCTTCAGCGTGGTCGTGTAAAGAACATGCATCAGCTTTCCGTCCCTCGACTCGCCCGGCTGGGACACGAGCGCTTTCGCCCCGAAATGATGTGGATGTTGGAACCGGGTATACCAGAACCACTCGGCGAAGCGGCGGAGCGCCTCGGGAGTCACCGGGGTCTCGGCGAGGACGCCCCCGGAGTCGTCGGCCTTCAGCCGCTCCAGGTACGAGCTCTTCAGTACGCGGTGATATTCAATAATGAGCGATTCTGCAGGACGACCTGCCGGACGACGACGGCCCGGGCGATCATCACCGGGTTGCGGCCATACGAGACGATGCACCCACCGGAACTGGTAATATCGTTCGGTCTCGGACTCCTCGCATATCTCTGGAATCCTGACCAACTCGCGGGCGTCGGCCAGTGTGTCGGCCGTCGCATAAAACTGTTGGCCTTCTTCGTACACCAAATTCTGGTATCGGATTCTCACGATGCGGCGTCTGGCCGGCTGAGTGACGTCCGGCTCCGTCTCGAACCCCTCGGGCACCTTGTAGTCATCCTGATAGACTTTCTCCCGCACGTACTCATCGGTCAGGTGTTCGGGGACGGCTTCGTCGGGGCCTTCTTCGGCTCCAGCGGCGGGTGCGAGGGCCAGGGCGGCGGCGGCGAGCATCAGTCCGACACATCGGTTTCTCATCGTTCGGGCTACTCCTGAGTCATTGGCTCGGCCTCGACCGTCTGCCGGACGCGATAGGTCGTTCCGTCGAGCACGAGAATCGCCTCTTGCGTCTCGGCGGCCACTCTGGCGACGACCCGGTACCTGGCGGCGAGCTCGATGAACTCGTCGCTCCACAGGGCGATGTCCTGTATCTTTTCTTCCTCGGCTTCCTCATATTCGCTGTCCACCCAGGCCCCGTCGGAGCGGGCGTAGAAGGTGCGGCCGTTCACCTGCTTGACGGTCTGGCGGACCGCTTCGTCGAGCCGCTGCTGGAACTCGGCCTCGCGCCGGGTGTCGCGGCCGAACCCTCCCCGGATTCCGAAGACGGATGCAGCCGTTGCGGGGGCGGGGATGGCCCGTCGTTGGGCTTCGGCCAGTTCGGCGCTGTCGCCGACGGCATCGCGTCCGATCCTCCCTGCGGGCGCATGGGTGGCCTCGAACCGCCGTTGAGACTCCGCCTGGACCTGGTTCAGCTCTCGGCGGGTGACTTCGTCGATGGGGGCGTCGTCTTCCAGGACGAGGAACGAGGTGTAGGGGGTGATGATCCCGTGCCGCTTGCCCAGGTGGGTGATCTCTTCGACCAGCTCCTCGGTCTCTCCGTGCAGCCGGATTTCGTCGAGCAGGAACGCCACTTTCCGCAGCGCCCACAGGCGGGGCAGGTAGTCGTCGTCCCGGGTATCCTTCAGCTCGATCTCGTAGGTGGTCGTCCGTTCCTCGCCCCTCACCGTCCCGGTCAGCGTGGCGGTGTACTTGCCGGGGGTCCGGAACCGCCCGAGGACGGTGAGCTGGCTGCCGTGGAACAGGTCGGGCAGGTTCCTCGGGTAGGTCTGTTCGACGTTGCCGCCGCTGAACGCGACCTGGACGTCGGAGAGCACGGGCCGGGCGAGCTTGGTGTACAGGGCCGAGACCTTCTCCTCGACATTTTCGCCCGGCTGGGCGTATTCGCGCGCCCCCTGGTTCTGCTCGGCGACGAGGTCGAGCAGCCGGGTGTTCACGTCGTGGCCGACGCCGAACACGAAGATGCGCACATTGTTCTTGTTCGCGTCCCGCACGTTCCCGAGGATGGCTTCGATGTTTCGCTCGCCGACGGTCGGCTGGCCGTCGGTCAGGAACACGATCATCGGCACGTTCCTGGCGTCCTCGGCCATTTCGAGCCCGGCGATGAGCGCGTCGTTGAGCGCGGTCCCGCCCCGGGCGGACAGCCCGTTGATGAACTCGCGGGCGGCGGCGACATTGTCCGGCGTGGCAGCGAGGATATCCCGGTGGAAGTAGCCGAGTCCGCTGCTGAACGTGATGATGCCGAACCGGTCGCCCTCGTTCAAGCTGCCGATGCAGAATTCGAGGGCCTTCTTCGCCTGCTCCATCCGGTTGTTGATGTTCATACTGCCCGAGATGTCGAGCACGAAGATGATGTCCTTCTCGACCACGTCTTCGGGGTTGTACTCGACCTTGGGCGTGACCATCATCATGAAGTAGCCGTCCTCGGCGGGCGGCTTGTGGCTGAGGATCGACAGGTCGATCTCGCCGGGGTGGCGGGAGAAGACGATCTCGATGTCGCGGCTGGGATCGACGTTCCTGCCCTCGAATGACAGGTGAGCTTTATGGTCGTCGTCGCGGCGGACGTCGAACTCGTGTGTGGGGCAGTAAACGGCCTTCAGCGGCTGGGTGGCCTCGATGTCCACGGTGACCACCAGTTGGTCGACCGTGCCGGCGTTCGGCCGGGCCGACCGGAGCGGGTACTGGAGCCGGACTAGCCCGGCGTCCTCACGCAGCAGGTGGGTGTACGACAGCTCGACCTTCGTCTCGGCCGTGGGCTCCATGGGGAAGATGCGGCACTTGAGCATCTGGGTGCCGACCCATTCGAGCAGGGCGGGGTCTTTCCGGCGCCGCACGATGTCCTCGTAGATTCGCTTCGCCCGGTCGGCATCGAGCAGTTCGCCCTCGACCTTCTCGCCGTTGATCTCCATGTGGAACTCGGTGACCGACGCCTCGGCGGGCAGGGGGAACCAGTAGGTGCCCTCCATCTGGAACCGGTTCGGGTTGTAGAACGTGGCGTTCACCGTGACCGTCGCCACCTGGTCCTTGACCTCGATCCGCGCCGAATGCTCGCGGGTGAGAATCTCCTTCGGGGTCTGGAGTACCGGCGCGGGCGGGCGCGGCTCGATGATCCGGCAGGCGTATGCGTTGGCGGCGAACAGCCCGAACAGGGCCACGACGACGATTGCGATGCGTCCTCTCGATCCGAACATTGTCCTTCCTCCTCGAAATGGGCCGGGATTGCTCACGCCTCTATACCATTTAGACGCCTTCCGTCAGGAAAAGTTCTCACTTTTTT
>PWKM01000021.1 GCA_003559755.1 Planctomycetota bacterium | reverse complement strand
GTAGATGAGGTCCACGGACTCGTCGGGGAACAGGTCCCGCCGTTCGTTGAGGAAGTAGGCGTTGTCGCCGAAGCAGAGCAGGTTTTCGGGCATCGGGTCGTCCCCCTGGGGGCGGTTCGGAGATCGGGTTCCGTCGGATGCCCTTGTTATACGCGCGGGCAGCGAAGATTGCAAGCCCGCCGGGCGATGACGGGAACAGGGGCTGGATTTCGGGCGGGCGGTGCGGTCAGCGGGCGGGCAGTGCGAGCAGGTCCTCTGCCAGGCGCACGATCTCGTCGGTGTCGGCCACTGAATCGATCACGGCGTCGGCCTCGCAAAGTTCGTCGGCCGAGAACGTCGTGGTCAGGGCGATCACCCGCATCCCGGCGGCTCGGGCCGATGCGACGCCGGTGACCGAGTCCTCGAACGCGACGCAGTCGGCCGGATCGACCTCCAGCGCCCGGGCGCAGACCTGATACGGTTCGGGGTGCGGCTTGTGGTTGGCGACGGTTTCGTTGGTAACGATCGCGTCGAAGTACGGGGCCAGGCGGAAACGGCTGAGCACGATGTCGACGGCCCGCAGGTGGGCGGAGCTGGTGATGCCGATCCGCCAGTCCGCCGACAGGGCCTGGACCAGTTCGAGGATGCCGTCGAACGACTCGGACCGGTCGGCGAGCAGCTCGAGGTAGAAGTCGATCTTTTCGTCCCGCAGCGACTCGGCCGAGTCGGTCAGGCCGAACTTGTCGCGGACCACTCCGGCGAACGTGACGTCTCGCCGGCCGATGCTCCAGGTGTAGTCCTCGTCGGCGACGACCACGCCGCGTCGCCCGAACACGTGCTCCCAGGCCTCGCGGTGCAGCGGCTCGCTGTCCACGAGTACGCCGTCCACGTCGAAGATCGCAGCGTGTCGGTTACGTCGGGGATTTGGCATGGGTCAGATGATTTCGAGTCCGTCGAGCAGTGACTGGAGGGCGTCGGGGTTGGGGGCTCTCGCCACGCCTTCTCGACGGGTCACCAGGTTGTTCTGGACGAGTTGATAGATGCTGTGAGTGAAATCGACCATGCCTTCGCTGGGCGAGTCCCTCATCACCTGGTAGATTTCTTCGTCTTTGGCTTCGCTGATGAGCTTTCGCACGGCGGCCGTGGTGATCATGATCTCGAGTGCGGGCACGCGCTGTCGGTTCTTCTTGGTGCAGCGGAGCAGGCGCTGGCAGATGACGGCCCGGAGGTTGAAGACCAGGCCCTTGCGCACCTGGGGCTGTTTGTCGCCCGGGAACAGGTCGAGCAGGCGGTCGATGGTCTGCGGGGCGGTGTTGGCATGGAGCGTTCCGAAGACGAGGTGGCCGGTCTCGGCGGCGCTGAGCGCGGTGGTGACCGTCTCGGCGTCGCGCATCTCGCCCATAAGAATCACGTCGGGGTCCTCTCGCAGGGCATACTTGAGGCCGCTTTCGAACGAGTCGGCGTCGATCCCGATCTCCCGCTGGTTGATGATCGCCAGATCGTCCTCGAACAGGTACTCGATGGGGTCTTCCAGGGTGAGGATGTGGCATTTTCGGGTATGGTTGATGTGGTCGATCATCGCGGCCAGGGAGGTGGACTTCCCGGCGCCGGTCGCGCCGGCGACGATGATCAGGCCGGATTCCGAGGAGCACAGCCGTTTGAGCGGCCGGGACGGCAGCATCAGGTCGTCGAAACCGGGGACTGTCGCGTTGACATACCGGGCGGCCATGCTGAGCGTGCCCCGCTGATAGAAGATGTTCACCCGGACGCGGCATCCCCGATCGGTGGAGTAGGCGAGGTCCACGCTACCGGTCGCTTCGAGCTGCTCCTTTTGTGACTCGGTAAGGATGGAGCAGCAGAGCGTCTCCGACTGTTCGGCGGTGATCTTGGGCATGTCCAGCGGGCGCAGGACCCCGCTGATCCGCATCATCATCGGCCGGCCCGCCTTCATGTGGAGGTCCGACGCGCCGAGGTCCGGCATGGTATCGAAAAAGAGGTCCAGGCCCACCTGGTCCACCGGGATATGCCGGCGGCCGGCTGTCGCGTTGGCCATCAAACGCTCCGATCGTTCTTCAATGTCCATAGAACGGATTATAGGCGCCCGCAGCAAACGCCGCAAGCATCCTTCCCGTGGTATGTTCGGCCGAAATCCGGCCCGGTTCAGTGGTCCATGCCGGCGTTTCCCGTGCCGTTCGCCGGCGGCCGTTCTTTGAGCGGCCTGAAGGTGTAGCCGTCGCCGGGCCGTGGGAGCGGCTGGACGGGCTGGGAGAGGAGGAATCGTCCGTCTGCGATCCACTGTTTGAGCGTCTCGGCGATCTCGACCGCCCGGGGATAGCTGGAGAGCGATGCGGTCCGCACCTCGCGTCCGTTCACCGTGATTTTCCCGGAACGCAGTTCCTCGTAGCTCACCTCGCCGATGATCTCGCCCGTGGCGTTCGGGTAGGCCCGGCCGTAATCGACGATGGGGGCGGTGATGTCGGCATCGGTGACGGCGGTGAACCGGCAGACTTCCTCGTCGAGCACGGGGATGGGCACGCCGATCCCCACGCTCAGGGAGGCCCCGTATCCGCGCAGGGATACGCCGACGAGGTAGCGGGGCGACATCTTCTTCAGGTCGCCGATGAGGGCGAGCGTGCCCGCCCCGCCGCGTGGGACTCCCGCCTCGGACCTGGGGACCTCGGGGTCGTGCTGGGTGCCCCACCAGGCGACCCGCCCGGTCCCGCCGCCCAGGAATACGTTGGTCCCGATCCCGATCGTCCGGTACACCGGATCGTTCAACAGCGGCGACAGCCGGCCGGCGCTGCAGTAGCTGGCGTTCCCCAGGTTCGGCTTGAGGATGCCCATATAGGTGTAGATGGGCTTGTCCGAGAGGTTCACCGCGCAGTTGTAGTTCTGGTAGGCGTTCCGGGGGTTGAAGAGGACCGCCTCGTTGAGGTCTTCGAGGCGGATTCTGGTGGCGAGCTTCTTGCGGGGGTAGCAGTCGGTCCCGTAGGTCGAGGCGACGAGTTCGACCTCGTTCCCGGCGACCAGGTCCTCGATGACGTGCCCGCCGCCATACTCGAACGCGCCGGGGAAAATACGGTTCCGCGGGTCGTCCACCTGCAGCGCGGTCGCCCCGACCATCAGGTCGACCGCCGCGAACCCGGCATACGCCTCCACACCGTTCAGGGTGACCGTCCCGCCGCCGAGCTTGATCTTCGGCCTGCTGTGGCCCACGTTGAGGTAGGCCCCCGACGAGCACATCGGGCCGAACGTGCCCGTGGTCACCACGTCGACCTCGCGGGCGGCCCGGGCGACGCCCCGGTCGGCAACAATGTCGACGATCTCCTCCGCCGTGACGACCACGGCGGCACCATCCCTGATCTTCTCGTTAATCTCGGCAACCGTCTTGCCCATCGGCGGGCCTCCTGCTCAATCCACTGTCCGTTGCACCCTGTGACGCCTGTCTATCGGAGAGGGCCCGTTCGGGCCCGGGGCATGCCGCATAAGAGGGTGGCCTCCCGGGGGAGCGGCCCGGCGGGACCGGGCCGGCGCGGGCGGGCCGCCGGGCTGCGACAGGCCGAAAACCGCCCGGTTGGGCTGGTTGTGTTACTGCCGGCAAGCATAGTGGGGTTATATCGACGGCGGGGGGCGGCGTCAAGGGCGATGCCCGAGAAGGCGACCTCCCTGCCGCGCTCACGGCTCCGTTGAGGCGTTCGGAGGCCGGCCGTCGTAGCGGCGCGGGAACCTCTTTGATTTCGTGGCGGCCGGATGGTACCATCTCGGCGGTGTGAACAGGAGTCCACCCAGGTTCGAGAGCTGATGAGCAAACGCTGCCTGATCGTGGTCAACCCCATCTCCGGCCGATTGAAGGGCCGCCGCGTGGCCGCGCGCCTGGCCGAGGGGCTGGGCGAACGGGGCGTCGAGGCCGAGACCATCTCGACAGAGGCGCCCGGCGACGGCCGGCAGGCGGCCGAGCAGGCGGACCCGGGGGAGGTGTCGGCCATCCTCTGTGCCGGGGGCGACGGCACGGTCAACGAGGTGGTCAACGGGCTGGCCGGGAAGGGCATCCCCGTCGCACTGTTCCCCACGGGCACGGGCAACGTGCTGGCCAAGGAGTTCGGCATCCGGGCCAAGGCGGACGCGGTGTGCGATGCGGTCGCCGCCGGACAGACGGTCGAGCTGGCATTGGGCGAGGTGAACGGTCGGCGGTTCGTCCTGTTCGTGGGCGGCGGGTTCGACGCGGCCGTCGCCCGGCGGTTCGAGCAGACGCGGAACGGGCCGGTGAGCAAGCTCTCGTACCTGCTGCCCATCCTCCACGTGCTGTTCCGGTATCCCTGCCCCGACATCCACGTCACCGTGGACGGCGAGCCGGTCGGCAGCAGCCCCCACGTGCTCGTCGCCAACGTGCGGTCTTACGGCGGCCCGTTCGTGATGGTGCCCGACGCCGCCCCCACCGCCGACGTGCTCGACATCTGCCTCATCAGCGGGAAGAGCCGGCCCGCACTGATCCGGCGGGGCTGGGCCGCGTTCCGGCACCGGCTGCTCAACCACCACGGCGTGCGGCACGTGCAGGGGCGAACCATCACCCTGCGGGCCGACGGGCTGGCCCCCTTCCAGGTCGATGGCGATTTCTTCGGATGCGACGACCTGACCGTCCGGATGATCGACGACCGGCTCACGTTCATCGTCCCGCCGACCGACTGACCGACCCGCTCCGGGCACCCCGGGCACGGCCCGGCCGCCGTGCGAGAAGGGTTAAAGTTTTCGCCGCATCATGTCGAAATGGAGAAATGTACTGCCATCCCCGGTGGCGGCCGTACGTCTCGCCTGCACATTGGGAACCGGTCGCGCCCGTTCTCTCGTGGGTCCGGGCAGCGCCGTCGCCGCCTCCTTCAAACACGGGAGCCGCCTTGTATATCCTGGCCGTCGAAACATCGAGCCGGACCGGTTCCGTCGCCCTGCTCGAGGACGAGCGGGTGGTCCGCGAGGAGCCGCTCGGCGTGGACCTGAGGCACAGCCAGGACCTGCTGCCCTGCATCGACCGGGTCCTCGGGCCCCGCAAGGGCGAGGTCGGCCTGGTGGCGGTCGGGGCCGGCCCGGGCTCGTACACCGGGCTGCGGATCGGCCTCACCTTCGTCAAGGTGTTCTGCACCGAGACGGGCGTCCCGGTCGTCCCGGTCTCGTCGCTCGACGTGACCGCCCGCAACGTGCGGGAGTTCGACCGGCTGTGCGTGGTCGCCGACGCCCGCCTGCGGCGAGTGTACGCGGCGGTGTACGGCCCGGACTATCGAAAGCTCAAGGGCGACCTGGCGGCTCCGCCCGCCGAGGTCGCCGCCTCACTCGAGCCGGGGACAAAGGTGGTGGGGACCGGCCTGCGCCGGTACCGCGACGTGTTCGCCGGGGCGGCGGAGATCATCGAGGACCAGGCGATGTGGACGCCGCAGGCCCGGTACGCAGGCATCATCGGGCGACAGGTATTCGAAGAGCAGGGGGGCGAGGACCCGGCGGCGCTCGAGCCGCGGTACCTCCGCCGCCCACAGGCCGAGATCAAATGGGAACAGTTGCAGAGCGAGTCCGGGCCGAAATAGACCTGGACGCGATCACCCACAACCTGCGCTACGCACAGGTCCGGGTCGGCGGGTCGGTCGGCGTGATGGCCGTGGTCAAGGCCGACGCCTACGGGCACGGCGCGGTCGAGGTGGCCCACGCCGCCGTGTCGGGCGGTGCCGCCGCCCTCGGGGTGGCGACGGTCGCCGAGGCGGTCGAGCTCCGCGACGCCGGGCTTCGCGTTCCCATCGTGGTCATCGGCTCCTGCCTCCGCGAGGAGATCGCTCCGGCGTTCGGGCGGGGCATCTCGCTGTCGGTCTCCCCGGGCGAGCTGTTCTGGCCGATGGTCGAGGAGGCCGAATCGCTGGGCGGGTCGTCGGCCGTTCACCTGCTGGTCGATACCGGGGTGTCGCGGGACGGGGTATCGCCCGAGGAGGCGCTCGAGCTGGCCGAGCACATCGAGCTGTCCCCGGCGCTCCATCTCGAGGGGACCTACACCCACCTGGCGACCGCGTCGCTCGCCGACAAGAGCTTCTGCCACGAGCAGCTTGACCGGTTCGGCCGGCTCATCGACCAGATGCTCAGCCGGGACATCCAGCCGGGCCGCATCCACGCCGCCAACAGCGGCGCCCTGTTCACCCTCCGCAGCTCGCACTTCGATATGGTCCGGCAGGGGATCACCCTGTACGGGCTGGCCCCGTCCGACCACGTGGCGGGCGAGGTCGACCTGGTCCCCGCGATGAGCGTCGTAAGCCGGGTGATCGCGGTGAAGGAGATCGAGCCCGGCGAGAGCGTCGGGTACGGCCGGGGGTTCGTCGCCCGGCGGCCCACCCGGCTGGCGACCGTCCCGATGGGCTATGCCGACGGGCTCCGCGTCCCGCCGGCCGGCCGGGGGCACGTGCTCATCAGCGGCCGCAGCGTCCCGCTGGTCGGCCCGGTGATGATGGACAGCTCGGTCGCCGACGTCACCGACCTGCCCGGCGTCCGGATCGGCGACCCCGTCGTCGTGATGGGCCAGTCGGGCCGCCAGCGCATCACCGCCGCCGACATCGCCGAGCGGACCGGCTCGACGGTCTACCAGGTCGTCTGCGGGTTCGGCCGGCGGGTCCGGCGCACGTATATCCGGAACGGGCGGCGGGCGGTCCTGCCCGACCGGGCCGGCGGCCTCGGCCTGCCCGAAGCGACCGACGCGAGCCGCCCGCCAATCGACCGCCGCCTGTGAGCCGGCCCGCACAATCCGCACGCAGCCCCCGTCGAACACGGCTTGCCCGCCGCGTCGCCGCCCATTAGAATAGCCCCCGTGTCAGTACGGCGACGCTGCTGTTGACTGCGTCCTGCGTTCGGCGAGTCCGGCGGAACGGGCCGGACAGGCAGGAATGCCTGCCCCACCGGTCGAGGCATACCGTATGGGTGGGGCAGACATTCTTGTCTGCCACCGGCAGAGCTCGACGCGCGGTGTACGATCAGCCAGGGCCTTACGTTGCTCCGCCTGTGACAGTCCGGCGTTGTCGTGTTAGTCTGGTTTGCATCCGAATTCCAAAGGAGGCGATCGCCTCGGAGAGGCATCTTTTCATCGAACAGGAGGCCGAGCAATGGAGCACGAGTACCTGTACGGTCATATGGTCCAGGAGCACTACGTCGAGCGGGTCCGGCGCATCGCCGAGGAGCGAGCGGCCGAGCGTGCGGCGGTGAAGACCCGTGAGGACCTCAAGACGCTGAGCCGGTCGGTCCACCAGCGAATCCTTCGCTGCTTCGGCCCGAAGCCGGAGGCAACACCGCTGAACGTCCGGACGGAGGGCGCCGTCGAGCGGGAGGGGTACACCATCGAGAAGCTCCTGTTCGACAGCCGGCCCGGCTTCCCCGTCACCGCCAACCTGTACCTCCCGAAGGGGCAGGAGCCGCCGTTCCCCGCCGTGCTCGGCACCTGCGGGCACTCGATGGCGGGCAAGGCCGAGCCGCTCTACCAGGCGTTCTGCCGACACCTCGCCCGGATGGGCTACGCCGTCCTCATCTACGACCCCATCTCGCAGGGCGAGCGGCTCCAGTACCTGGGCCTCCCCAGGAAACGGCAGCCGGGGGCGAACACCCGCGACCACAACATGATGGGCAACCAGATGCACCTGCTCGGCGGCTACTTCGGGATGTGGCGCGGCTGGGACGGCATCCGGGCGCTCGACGTGCTGCTGGACCGGCCCGAGATCGACCGGAGCCGAGTGGGCCTGACCGGCAACTCGGGCGGGGGCACGATGACCACCTGGCTGACCGGGCTCGACAGCCGGTTCACGATGGCCGCCCCGAGCTGCTTCGTCACCCGATACCTCAACAACCTGGAGAACGAGGAATCGCAGGACGCCGAGCAGGTCCCGCCCGGCCTGCTCGCCGCCGGGCTCGATCTCGCCGACTTCTACGTCGCACGAATCCCACGCCCGGTCATCCTGCTCGGCAAGGCGAACGACTTCTTCGACCGGCGCGGCCTCGAGGATACCTACCGCGAGCTCCGGCGGCTGTACAAGATCGCCGGCGCCGAGGAGAACGTGCAGCTTTTCATCGGGCCGGGCGACCACGGATATCACATCGAGAACCGGCAGGCGATGTATCGGTTCTTCAACGAGATGGCGGGCGTGGACGCCGACCCGACGGAGCCGCAGCCGCTCAAGGTCGAAGTGCCCGAGACGCTGAACGTGACGCCGCGCGGCCAGGTCCACCACCTCAACCCGCGGACCGTGTTCGACTTCACCCGCGACCGGGCGAACCGGGCCGCCGACGCCCGCAAGGGGCTGGCCGGGGCCGAGCTCCGCGAGGCGGTCGCCCGCCGGCTGGCACTGTCGGACCGCGACGGCCCGCCGCATTATCGCGTGCTCCGCACCAGTTGGGTCAAGCTGACGAAGACGCAGCGGCCCGCCGACAACCGGTTCCCGGTCGAGACCGAGCCGGGCATCCAGGCGATGCTCCACGCCTTCTCCGAGCAGAGGATGTTCCAACTGCCCGAGGGCGAGACCGCCACGGTGTACGTCCCTCACCTCTCAGCCCTGCAGGAGTTCAAGGGGCGGAAGACCCCGTCGGCCGACCCGTTGTTCGCCGTCGAGCCCCGCGGCATCGGGCACATGGCCGCGCTCACCTGCCACCTCGGCGACTTCTTCGCCCCGTACGACTCCGACTTCATGTACGCCACCTACGGGCAGATGCTCGACGAGCCGTACAGCGGCCGGCGGATGCACGACGTGCTGCGGGCGCTCGACCTGCTCGCGTCGCGCGGCTACACCGACGTCCACCTCGTCGGGCGCGGGCTCGGCGCCCTGTGGGCGACGTTCGCCGGGGTGCTCCACGACAGCGTGACCGCGGTCACCCTCCACAACGGGCTGCTCTCGTACCACGAACTGACCCAGACCCCGGTCTACAAGTGGCCGCTCTCGGCGATGGTGTTCGGCGTGCTCGAGGAGTTCGACCTGCCCGACTGCCTGCGCGAGCTGGCGGGGAACAAGCGGCTGACCCTGGTCAAGCCGTGGGACGCGGACATGCGGACCTGGCGGAAGGACCGGCTCCCCGCCCACCTCGAGTCACTCGGGCTGGCCGGGGTCAAGCTCGGCGAGTGAGCGCGATGGCGTCACTCGATCACGACACCGCGACAGGGGGTGATGAACAGGCGAGGCGTTGGCGGTAAACCGGACGGGCCGGGCGTGTAATCGTACCGCAGCCCGGTCTGAAGGGCAGGGCGTCAGTGTCCGCCGTATTTGACGCCGGCCTCGATCATTCGGATCCAGTTGTCGACGGTCCGCTGGCTGACGTCGGCCGACCACGGGCTGGCGGCCTGGCCGAGCACGTATCGGCCCTCGGTCCCGCCCATCTCGACGGCCTCGCGCACTTTCTCCTCGATCTCGTCGCCGGAGAGCCGGGCGAGGTCCTCGAACTGGATGTAGCCCCAGAAGAAGGCGCGGCCGTCGGCCCGCTCGACCATCTCGGCCAGGGTGATGTCGTTCTGGGGCGGGCACTCGACGCAATCGACCCCGTCCACCCCGATCTCGCAGATGTGCTCGACCTGGGCGTTCAGCCGGCCGTGGCAGTGCATGATGACGTGCTGCCCGTGGTCGTGGATGAG
>PWKM01000273.1 GCA_003559755.1 Planctomycetota bacterium | reverse complement strand
TCCCGGCATGGTCTGCTCGTGGGGGAATACGCTCCCTTCCCCGAATACCTCGAGCCGCAACCGGGCGATCAGCGCGCGGCGCGTGTGTCGCCGTCTGTCTATCTCAAAAGTCTGGTCCAGCAGATAGATGGCGGGCTGCGTGTCCTGGACGAGGATCTGGTCGTCCAGCCAACGGTCGAGGAGATCTCTGGAATCCTCGTATGTCTCACCGCCGCTCCGGCCCGAACCGTAGTTTTCGCCGAGGATGAGTCGAACGACGTTCTGGGGCGACAGGTCCCTGAGTCGGCGATACTGGGCCGGAGAGATCACGTCGTAAGGCGGGCTGATGACCGATGAAAGATCGGAGTGACGAGCTTGGTTGTAACGGATGCCGCGAAAGGGGCGTATTTCTGCCAACAGTAGCTCCCAGCAGGTAAAAGGTCAAAATAAGGCGGGGGCGGCGCCGCGGCACCGCCCCCTTCCACGACATGTCGGACGGCGGCGGCCATAAGCCGGGTCCTGTTGCCCATCGCCCAAGAGCGATGGGCCGGTGATCATTCATCTGGGATGGACGTTGTCGCCCATCTCGAGCGGCCTACCCGGGAATCGTTCGGGGAGATCACCCTGTTCCCATATTTGGCCTTGCTCCCGGCGGGGTTTGGCAAGCCGGCACGTCACCGCGCCGCTGGTGGGCTCTTACCCCACCGTTTCACCCTTACCCTTTCGGCCGAGCCCTCGCGGGCCGACGGACTTCGGGGCGGTTTGTTTTCTGTGCCACTTTCCCGGGGCTTACGCCCGGTGGGTGTTACCCACCGCCGTGATCTCTGGAGCCCGGACTTTCCTCCCGCGCCACACGCGCGAGCGATCACCCGGCCGCCGACATCCGACTGTCAAGGATCGTCTATAAACACTGTACCAATCCCCGTCCGAACCGTCAAGCAATTTGCCGTCCTCCAAACCGGGCTGGTTAACTTGACGTAGTGGGAGATGGAACGGTATCATCCAATAATTCGGTTGAAACAATTAGCGGGAAGGACACAGACATGTCCCAACTTGTACGGTTCAGCGTTTCGATGGACTCGGAACTTCTGGAGAATTTCGACGCGCTCGCCAAACGGCGGGGAGCGGCCAACCGGTCGGAAGCGATCCGCGACCTGATTCGCGACGCACTCGTCGAGGAGGACTGGAAGTCGGGAACAGGGGAAGCAATGGCTGCCGTGGTCATCGTTTATGACCACCACTCCCGGCACATCAACAACCGACTCAACAGTATCCAACACGATAATCCGGAAGCGGTAGTGTCGTCCCTGCATATCCACATGGATGAGCACCGCTGCATGGAGGTCATCGTGCTGCGGGGGGAGCGCGAACTCTTGAGCCAGCTCGCATACCGGATTGTCGGAACCCGAGGCGTCATCCACGGACGAATGCTGACCAGTACCACGGGGAAGGGGCTCTCGTGAATGACGCGGCCGCTGTCATCCAACTCCACCATCTGACCAAGCGCTATGGACAGATCACCGCCATCGATGACGTGACGCTCGATTTGGAGCCGGGGGCCGTCGGCCTGCTCGGTCCGAATGGTGCCGGGAAGACCACGCTGATAAGCTTGCTTCTGGGCCAGACACCTGCCACCAGCGGGTCCGGTACGGTCCTCGGGTTCGACATTCGCAAGCGGCGGAGGGCGGTGCGGCAGCGCACCGGGTTTGTCCCCGAGACAGATTGCTTTATTCCGGGGATGAGCGGCGTGGGCTACGTGGTCTTTGCCGGGCGGCTGGCCGGGATGGGCGCCGCCTCGGCGATGCAGCGGGCGCACGAGATGCTCGATCTGGTCGAACTCGAGGATGAACGGTACAGGCCGGTTGAAACCTATTCGGTCGGGATGAAGCAGCGAGTCAAACTCGCCCAGGCACTGGTGCACGATCCCGACCTGGTCTTCCTTGACGAGCCGACGAATGGAATGGACCCTCGAGGCAGACAACTGATGCTGGGGCTGTTGAAGGATCTGCCCCGATCCGGCGTCTCCGTGCTGCTCTCCAGCCACCTGTTGCCGGATGTGGAAGAGGTGTGTGAGCGCGTGGTCGTGCTCAGCCGGGGCCGGGTGCTTGCTCGGGGCAGCATCGAGGATATGAGCAAGCCGTCGGAGACGCGGTACATCGCCCGTGTGATCGGCGATATCCGCGCCTTCTGCGAAGCGTTGCAGCGGGCGAACGTCGCGGTCAATGACGATGAACCGGGTCGGCTCGACCTCGAGTTGCCGGCGGCCAATCGCTCCGACCTCGTTTTCCGAGCCGCCGTCGAAACAGGCGTTCGACTCGGCGAGCTCCGGCCGCACAGAAGCTCCCTCGAACAGGCATTTCTCGATGCTCTGAAAGCCCAGGGCTCGGTTGAACCGACGCCCGTCAATTCCTCTGAAGGAGTGGCCGATGCCCGTCCGACGTAGAGAATATCGCCGATGGGAAGGCGAACCGGGTGACCACCGGCTGAGTTGGTTCGCCATTCTCCAGAACGGCCTGCGTTTGGGGATGAAGCAGAAACACGCCACGCTCGTGTTGTGGGCGGGTATCCCGGCCGCCCTGTTGGCCGGCCTGATTTTTTACCTGCTCGTGGTCGTGGGCAGGGGGGGCGAGGGGGCGGGCGAAGCCGGCCGCTTTCTCGGCGGCCTGCTGCAGGTGCTGGCCCTGCACGGCGCAGGTGTGCCCCGCCTGGCCGAGATGACCGTGCCCGCGTGGCACCTGGTGTTCTTACGGCTGGTCAACTACCAGCTTCTGCTCGTGGTTGTTGTTCATGCAAAGTTCTCGGCGGATCTCATCTCCGGCGATCTTCGGACTCGCGCCCTGCCCATCTATTTCTCCAAACCGATCACCCCGGCCACCTATCTGCTGGGCAAATGGATGGTGGCGTTCGTCCTCGCCAGCGCGGTCATACTGGTGCCCAACCTGCTCGCCTACACTGCCGGCGTGCTGGTGTCTGATACGTTCGTTCGGCTGAGAGAGACGGGCGGCCTGTTCCTGCGCCTGGTGGTGTTGTCGGTGGGCATTGCCGGCGTGAGCAGCTTGATTGTGCTTGCCATCTCGGCGCTGATCCGAGACCGTCGTGCCGTCGCAGTGGCATGGATTGCACTGATATTGGTGGCGAGTCTGGCTCAGGGTATATTCGACGAGAACTCGCCCGGCGATATCGCCACCGGGCCGGTAGGCGCGGTCTCGCTCTACCGAAACGCAATGCGGTTCAGCTACTGGGTGCTTGATATCGACCGGGTCATCGACGAGGCCGGCCAACGCCGCCTGATGGCGGGGATGGCGGGCAGCGACATCTATGGGTCGGGCACGAGCGGTGCTCTGGTGGCGCTCGGCGGGCTGACCGCCCTGTCTCTGATAGTCTGTCTGAAGCGCGTCCATCGATTCCAGGTGGCCGCGACAAGTGCGTAGGGAAGAACGTGGCTGTTGTGGTCGAACTACGAGAACTGTCGAAATGGTACGGCGAGGTGATGGGCCTCAATAACGTCACTGCGTCGATCCCGAGCGGCATCACCGGCCTGCTTGGGCAGAACGGAGCGGGCAAGACAACTCTGCTGGCCCTGGCAACCGGCCAACTCCGGCCCAGCCGGGGTGAGATCAGGGTGTTCGGCGAGCGGCCCTGGAATAACACCGCTCTCCTGTCGCGGATCGGATACTGCCCGGAGGGCGACTCTTTCTGGTCCGGGCTGACCGGCCGGGAGTTCGTCCGTATGCTGGCCCGACTCAGCGGGATGAAACGCCGGCAGGCAGACCGGGCGGCAGAGTGGGCCATCGAACAGGTGGGCATGACCGAGCACATGGGCCGCCGGATTGCAGAGTACTCGCGCGGCATGCGGCAGCGGACGAAGATCGCCCAAGCCCTGGTCCACGACCCGGAACTGCTGATCCTGGACGAGCCGTTGTCGGGCACCGACCCCGTTGTCCGAGCCGATCTTATCAACCTGTTCAAGCGGATGGCCGAGGAGGGAAAGACGGTGATCGTGTCCAGCCACGTTTTGCACGAGGTGGCTGCCATGACCGAGAACATCCTGCTCATTGATCACGGCCAGTTGGTCGCGGACGGCAACATCCACGAGGTCCGTTCCCTGCTTGAGGGCCAGCGGCAGCGGATCGCAATCGGCACACCGGCCGGCCGTAAATTGGCCACGCTGCTCGCCCCGAAGGAATACATTATCTCGCTTGCCATCCAGGAAGACGGGGGACTGCTGCTCCACACCAGCGATCCGGAACGGCTGCAGCAGGAATTGCCCCGGATACTGCTCGACAATGACATCCCGTGCTCGGAAATGGCGTCGCCCGACGACAACATCCGGGCCGTGTTTGGCTATCTGACCAGGCGACCGCAATGAACAGCGATCAAGGCGACACCCTTGTGGCAACAAGCCCTCCCGGCAGATGGCCGCCGTGGAGCACACTGGTGCGATTCGCGGTGCGACAGACTCTTCGCAGTCGGCGGGCGGTGCTGGTGTACCTGCTTCTCGCCCTCCCGCCGGTCGTCGGGATCATCACCGTCCACGCCGCCGATATTTCAGACGCCCGAACATCCGCCCAAATTTATTGGGGCCTGACCTTGGCGATGATGTTGACCGCCTCGCTCCCGCTGGCCGCGATGCTCTCCTGCGGCCCGCTTGTCTCGAACGAGGTGTCGGACGGCACACTGGTCTATCTGCTGACACGCCGGCTGTCGCGCCAGTCGGTCCTGCTGGCCAAGTTTCTCGGTGCGGTATTCTCGCTGGTCGCGGTCTCCGTCCTGTCCCAGGCGCTTTTGGTCGTGACCTTTGCTTTCGGCCGATATGGGCTGACGGGAGCAGAGAGAGGGGCGGCCCTGGTCGGCGGGTTTGCTATTGTGGCGGTCGGTGCAGTTGTGTTTGCGGCGGTGTTCAACGTGATAAGCATGATCTTTCGCAAACCGCTGGCCGTAGGAGTCGGGTTCCTGATCGTAACCGAATGGATCTTCCTCACCCTGCCGGTGGGCATCCGACGGTTGACGGTCGGCTATCACCTCCGGTCGCTGCTGAACGGTATCACCGACTCTCCCATATTGAGGAGCATGCTCGCTGAGCGGGCGGGCGACGGGTTGTGGTCGGCCGGCGCTTCCGGGGGCATCCTCGTTGCAATCGTGGCGGGGGCGTTGACTACGTCGGCGATCATAATGATGTGGCGGGAGTTTACCCAGGCCCGAGAAGAAGAGCGATAAGGACGTAAGGAGGCAGCGAGTGGATTTGTTCGAAGCGGCCGAGGCCCGGAAGAAAGGCGGGACCGGAGGGGGAGGGAAGGGCGGTCCCGAAGTGCTGACCATCACGCAACTGACGAGCCGGATCAGGCGGGCGCTGGAGGACGGCTTTCCGAGCATCGCGGTTGTCGGCCAGATATCGAACCTAACGGTCGCACGCTCGGGCCACGTTTACCTGACGCTTAAAGACGAAAACGCCGAGATAGGCGGGGTGATCTGGCGGGGGACTGCGGAGGGCATCCCGTTTGACCTCGAGGACGGACAGGAAGTGGTGGTTCGCGGCCGGCTGGCCGTATACGAGAAGCGCGGCCGCTATCAGATCATCATCGCCAGGGTCGAACCGAAGGGAATCGGGGAGCTTCAACTGGCCTTTCTCCAACTGCGAGATCGCCTGGAGAAGGAGGGCCTGTTCGATCCGGCCCACAAAAAGCCGCTGCCCTTCATGCCGGAGACCATCGCAGTGGTCACGTCGGCGACCGGGGCGGCCATCCACGACATCCTGACGACGATCCTCAGCCGTTTCCCCGCCGCTCACGTGGTCCTGTATCCGGTGGCCGTCCAGGGAGACCGGGCGGGTCCGCAGATTGCCGCCGCCGTTCGTGAACTGAACGAGATGGGCGGCGTTGACGTGATGATCGTGGGCCGGGGCGGCGGCAGCTTGGAAGACCTCTGGCCGTTCAACGAAGAGGAAGTCGCTCGAGCCATCTACGAATCGGACATCCCCGTCGTCTCGGCGGTGGGTCACGAGGTCGATGTCTCTATCTCCGACCTGGTGGCGGATGCCCGGGCACTGACGCCCACCGACGCCGGCCGGCTGGTCGTGCCCTCCGTCGAACAGTTGCAGGAGCGGCTGAATACGTCCGCCGACCGATTGGGGCGCACCCTGACCTTGGCCGTCAGGCAGAGCGAGGCACGGCTGGAAGCCGCCGCTCGCAGTTACGGCATGCGTGTGCCCTTGGAGCGCATACGGCAGCACCAACAGCGGCTCGACGAGGTGGCGGAGCGATTGCGCCGGGCGTGGGACCATCATGCCGAGCGAGTAGGCAATCGACTCGATCACCTGGGATCGGCTCTGCAATCACTGAGCCCCTACCAGGTTCTGGCTCGCGGCTACAGCATCCCCACGCCGGCCGATTCCAACAAGCCGCTGCGATCACCAGAGGAAGTGACGCCCGGCATGGCTATCCGGACCGTTCTCGATCGCGGGGAGCTCGACTCGATCGTGCAGTCACGACGTGACCGCCGCGGCCCGAGCGAGTGATCTCGCCGCTCACGATTCGCTCACAATCGTCCGCGTTGACAGTCCTCTTGCAGGGCGCTAACATACTTTCATCAACTTCGACGTTAGAGATGAGGACCATGTCCGACATCAGCGATATACTGACTGAATGGCCGTACGATCCAGACGCCTCAGTGCGCAAGCTCGTCGCAAACGACGGCCGCGAGTTGATCCAGGTGCGCACGCCGCTGGGCATCGAGCAGTATGAGTTGACCGGCCGCCCCGACGCACTCCGACCGCACGGCTTCAACTCGGTCCTTGAATACGTGGAGAATCAGCGGGCCGAGTTGGCCGAACAGGCGGGTGATGCCGACGACTTTGTGATCGACGATCAACTCGCCGAGGAACTCCAGCAGGAAGCGCTGATCTTTTACTACCGTTATCTGGTTTGCTTCCAGATCGGTGAGTACGATGTGGTCGTGCGCGATACTGCCCGGAACCTGCGGATGTTCGAATTGCTCGACGCCTATTGCGACGATGAGGACACGATCAACGCCAGCAAGCAATACCAGCCCTACGTCATGCGGATGAATGCGGCTGCCCGGACGTTGCTCGCGGTGGGGGAGGGCGATTACAAGACCGCCCGGAACGTCATCGACCGATCCCTGCGACGTGTCGCAGAACTGAAGGGCGTGCCTACCCGCACCTTCGAATACGAAAAGGAACGTTCGCTGGCGATACTGCGCGGGATGAAGAAAGCGATTCCCGAGGACGAATCCACTTCCGAGGAAGAAGCCCTGCGGCACGAGCTCGATCGAATGATCGCGGAGGAGAACTACGAACGAGCCGCTGAAATCCGCGACCAGCTTAGGGAGTTGACGTTTCGCCGGGATGGGGCCCCCGGCAAGACTTCGGACCTGCGCTCGAAAGACGAGTAGGGGCTCGGTGCCGGGAGGGCAGGGGACCGACGGCCCGGAGCACGGTCCGGTCATCTTCTCAGGCAGTCGATCAGCCCAGACGCTTTCGAATCGCCTCGTTCACCTTGTTCATAAGCTCGGCGAAATCGGCCTCGGCGCGGGCCAACTGCTGCATCCTTGGGTCTTGTGTGATCCCATTCTGGAGGTCGCGGACCTCGCGCTTCTCCTCCGGCTCGATCGGCTTCCCCTCCTGTTCTTTGCGGGCGATCGCCTCGGATGCGGTGTGGAGACGCTGCATCCGGTCCTGCAACTCTTGATCGTCCTCGATATTTTTACGCTGCGAGATCAGGGCCTTATACGCCGGTGACTGCGCGATCGCCTGGCCCAGGCCATCTGCCTTTTCGATGATGTCGTCCACTGGCTGCCTCCGTACTGATTCGGTGATATGTTGAGCCGGATTGACGCTCGACGTCAGTCTTCGGACTCGGCGGAAATCGGGCTGGCTCTGATAAGGACCTCCGGCCCGGTGGGCAGCTCGACTTCCTCGGCGATCTCGCGCCGGACTCTGTCGCTGGCATCGGGGTCCCTGGGGCCGACGACATAGCGGACGGTCTCTTCGATCTCCGGGGTCCCGGCCGGGTCAACCTCTGCCAAGTTCAAGATGGCGCGAACCACCACGCCGTTATCTTGCAACAGGTTCTCGGGGCCGCGTATGGTGACCTCGGGAATGTTCTTCAGGGGTTCGTGCGTCTGGGCGTCCAGCACGGTGTAGTTGAAACCGGGCGGAGCGTGAATGATGATCGGAACCTGTTCGAAAGTCCTTTCAATTGTCGGCCGCGTGAAGAAGAACCAGACCTGGACCTCGGGCGGCTCCGGCGATAGACAGTCGCGCAAGCCCGTTTCGGTGTCGCCTCTGTCCAGTTGGATGGTCGGGTTCCACGGCTGCGGGCCAAGCCCGCTAATGTCCAACGGGAGCGGGCGGATGGTCTGGCGTCGCGCCAGAATACTGCGCGGCCCCTGCACCATCACCTTGTTGGGTACGGGGCTGATCCGGTGTATCCGGTAGCCCTCTTGCAATTCGCCTTTCAGGTCTTGCCGGGGATCGACCTCCACGTCCAGGCGCTTTCTCGTCAGTTCGTCGATCAGTATTGAGATTCGCTGGGGCTCGATAGATCGCACGGTCATGTTATCCGGGACATTCTGGATGTCTTCCGGGCCGATCTGGATGGTGATCGGCTGGGGGGACTCCGAGGTGTCGGGCAGGCGCGTCACCTTGTCGGTGATGGAGATGTCGGCGTAAAGGGCTTCCTCTCGAAACTGAGTGACGGCCCTGGTCGGTCCACGTAGAACCAGAGTCAGCATGGGACGGGTGCTCGGCTCCAGCAGGAACTTGCCTTCGGGCACTCGCAAGGTCAACGGGACCTGCAGCTCGCTCTGTTTGTCTTCTTGGGCGCTGACATAGAACCAGGTCGCAATGGCCAGGGCCAGGGAGATGAGCTTGAGCACCTTGTTTTTGAGCAAAAATGAGATTGTTTTGTTCAACCTGCCTCCTTCGCGGGGACCGCCTGGAAGCCCTCTTCGGAGGATACGGCGTGGAGCAACTGTCGCAGCGTCTTCTCTTCAACATTGCGCGTCAGGCGTCCATTCTGGGCGATCGACACCTGCCCCGTCTCTTCCGACACGATAATTGCAATGGCGTCGGACTCTTCGGTCACGCCCATCCCCGCCCTGTGTCGCGTGCCCAAGCTGGTATCGATGTTCGGGTTCTCCGAAAGGGGGAACAGGCATGCGGCGGCGATTACGCGGTCCCCTTTGATGACCACGGCCCCGTCGTGCAACGGGCTGCCCGGGCGAAAAATGCTCATCAGCAGTTCGGCGGTGACCTCGGCGTCCAACCGTTTTCCGCCCTCGGTAAACGTTTTCAGTCCGACCGATCTCTGCACCGCAATCAGGGCACCGATCCGCTCGCGTGCCATTGCCATCACCGCTTGCGTGATCTGGTGCGATGCATCCCAACTCTCGCGGAAGAACGGGGTGAAGAGTGGATTCTGGCCGACACGGAGCAACGCCCCCCGGAGTTCCGGCTGGAAGATTACAATGAGCAGGAAAGCCACGAACGTGGCACCGCGGTTGATGAGCCAACTCAGTACGTACATGTCAAGCGTGGCGGCAAGTGTGAGGAAGATGACCACCACGATCAAAAACACAATGGCCAGACCGCGCAGGACGCCCGCCCCTCGACTTCCCTTCAGGAACGAAAGGAC
>PWKM01000106.1 GCA_003559755.1 Planctomycetota bacterium | reverse complement strand
GTGGTGAGGGCAGGAGGGCTCGAACCTCCGACCTACGGCTTAAAAGGCCGTTGCTCTTCCAACTGAGCTATGCCCCCGATATCCTATTATAGCGCATATCGCCGGCCCGGCTAGACCTCCATCAATTCTTCGGCTTTCGCCTCCTGGAGCTTGTCCACCTTCTCGGTATACTGATCGGTGAGTTCCTGGATGTCCTTTTTGAAGTCTTCCAGGTCGTCCTCGGTCAGGTCGCCGGCGTCTTCTTCTTTCCTTGCCTGTTTGATGGCGTCGCGCCGCTCGTTTCGTATAGCGATCCGCGCCTCTTCCGCCATTTCTTTGGTCTGGGCGACGATCTGTATCCGCCGTTCTTCGCTGAGCGGCGGGACGTTCAGCCGGATGATTTTGCCGTCGTTGTTGGGGGTGATGCCGATGTCGGAGGCGAGCAGGCCTTTCTCGATGGCCTGGAGCGCGTTGGGGTCGAACGGGCGGATGGCGATCTGGGATGGTTCGGGGATGCCGATGGTGGCCAACTGCTTGAGCGGGGTGGGGGAGCCGTAGTAGTCGATCTTGACGTTCTCGACCAACCCGGTCGAGGCCCGCCCGGTCCGCAGCTTCTTGTACTCGTCCTGCAGATATTCGAAGGACTTTTCCATTTTCATCTCGGCTTCGAGCAGCATGTCTTCGTAACTCATTTCCACCTCTCGCAATCAGGAAACCAATGTGCCCACCTCGTGGCCGAGCACCGCGTTCCGGATGTTGCCGGGTGTGCTGGCGTTGAACACGAGGATCGGGAGGTCGCCCTCGATGGCCATGGTGAGCGCGGTGAGGTCCATGACGCGCAGATTTCGATCGAGTGCCTCCCGTGCGGTGAGTTTGTCGAAAAGCCGTGCCCCCGGGTTTGTCCTCGGGTCGTCCTCGTAGACGCCGTCCACGTGCGTGGCCTTGAGCAGGATGTCGGCGCGTATTTCTCGTGCCCGCAGGACGGCGGCGGTGTCTGTCGAGAAGAACGGGTTGCCGGTCCCTGCGGCGAGGATGCAGATTTTGTGGTGTTCGAGGTGGGCGATGCACCGGCGTCGGATGTAGGGTTCGGCCACGTCGGCCATGGTGATGGCGGTCTGTACCCGTACCTCGAACCCGAGTTTCTCCAAGCTGTCCTGCAGAGCGAGCGCGTTGATGACGGTCCCGAGCATTCCCATGTGGTCGCAGACCGCCCGGAGCAGGCCGGCCCTGGAGAGTTCGTTGCCCCGGCAGATGTTGCCGCCGCCGATGACCACGGCGAGCTGGACGCCGGTGTCGGCGGCCTGTTTGACCTGTTCTGCGATGCGTCCGATGGCAACGGGGTCGATGCCCCGGCCGCCCTCGTCGCACATACTCTGGCCGCTCAGCTTCAGCACGACCCGCCGGTATGCCGGCTGCTCCGTACTGGCCATATTCAGTCCTCGGTGTCTCCCACCTCGTATCGGACGAAGCGTTTGATATAGATGTTTTCGCCGAATTTATGGGCCTGCTCGGTGACCAGGTCGCCGACCGACTTGCTGCTGTCTTTGACGAATTCCTGGTCGAGCAGGCAGGCACGTTTGAAGAAATCGCGGAGTTTTCCCTCCAGAATCTGCTCGCGGACGTGCTCCGGTTTGTCCTTGATCTGATCGGCGTAGATCGATTGCTCGCGTTCGAGCACATCGTCGGGGATCGCGTCGCGGTCGAGGGCGACCGGGTTGGCCCAGGCGATGTGCATACAGATGTCGCGGATGAAGGCCTGGAATTCTTCGTTCTTGGCCACGAAGTCGGTCTCGCACCGGGCCTCGATCATCACGCCCACCTTGCCGTTGGTGTGGATGTAGCACTGCACACATCCCTCGGCGGCCTCTCGGCTGGCCCTTCCGGCCGTCTTGATGGCCCCTTTCTTGCGCAGGATTTCGATGGCCTTGTCCATGTCGCCCTGGGACTCTGTGAGTGCCGTTTTGCATTCCATCATGCCCAGGTTTGTCCGTGCTCTCAGTTCCTTGACCATCGTCGCGGTCACTTTTGTCATTTGAATCTCTCCGTACTGTATCTCGGTTTCTTGGGACGGCGGGTCTGGCCCGCTGGTTGCAGGGGCCGTTCAGGCCTCTGTGCCCATTCGGTCTTTTTCTTCTGGTTCCGGGCTGCTCTCCTCCGGTTCCTCCGGTTGATCGCCCGCCGGGTTCTGTTCGGTCGCTTCGGTTTGTACCGCCGGTTCGGGCTCTTCGGCTGACTCGGCGGTGTCTTCCGCCTGTTCCGCAGATTGGTCGGGGGGCGAATTCTCGGCGGTTGTGGCGGCAGTTGGCTCGGGTTCGGAGGCCGGTTCTTCGGACGGAGGGGCCGGTTTGTGCGGCGCGGTCGTCACCGGCTGGGCCTGGTCGACGGGCGGAGGTGCGGCGGCGGCCTCGTCGGGGACTTCGGGCATCAGGGACTGGCCTTCAATGATCGCGTCCACGAGTTTGGATACGATCAGTTGGATCGTCCGCATGGCGTCGTCGTTGCCCGGGATTGGAATGTCGATCCGGTCGGGGTCGCTGTCCGTGTCGAGCAGTGCGATGACGGGGATGTCGAGCGCGTTGGCCTCCCTGACGGCGTTCCGTTCGTGTCGGGGGTCGATCACGATCATCACGTCGGGGGGTTGCCGCATGTGGCGGATGCCGCCCAGGTTCTTCCGCAGTTTGGCCAGTTCCCGGCGGAGGACCGCAGCGTATTTCTTCCCCTTCGCCTCGATTTCGCCCGTACTGTCCAACTCCTCCAACTCGTCGAGCCGTTTCATCCGGCCCATAATCACATCGAAGTTTGTCAGCGTGCCTCCGAGCCAGCGTTCCGGGACGAAATGAATTCCGGCCCGCTCGCCCTGTTCGGCGACGGTGTCCTCGGCCTGACGTTTGGTGCCGACGAGCATCACCTCGGCGCCCTCGGCGGCGACGGTCTTCAGATATCGGTAGGCGCGGACCAGTCCGCGGACGGTCTCGCGCAGGTCGATAATGTGGATCGAGTGACGCCGCTTGTAAATGTACGGCTCCATCTTGGGGTTCCACCGGCTGGTATGATGGCCGTAATGAACCCCCGCTTCCAACAGCTCCCGCATCGTGATGATCGGCAAGGCATGTCCTCCTACGTCCCTTTCCCGCACGTATTGACGCCTTTGTAGCAAAGCGCCGCACGGGGTCCGGGTCTTGACAGAATAAATTGTGCCGCCGGGGCAGCACACCCATTACATCTGCTACTGCGGGCATTATACGCCCCCCGTTTATACTGTCAAGCAGCCAAAGCACGATCAAAGCCGACCGTTTCCGGCCATCAATTGCCCGTCGTGGCCGAGGCCTGTATAATCGGGCTGTCGGGACGGGGACAGCGAAGGATTTCGTCGGAGGCGGTGTGACCATAATCAGCTTGCAGTCGGGCAGCAACGGGAACTGTTTGTACGTGGAAAGCGGCGAGACCCGGCTGCTGTTCGACGCAGGGATCAGCGGTGTCCGGGCCGAAGAGCGGTTGGCCGCTTTCGGCCGGGACATCCGAGCGGTCGATGCACTCGTGATCTCACATGACCACCAGGACCACGCCCGGTGTGCCGGGGTATATCAGCGGAAGTTCGGCCTGCCCATCTACGCCACGGAGCAGACGCTGGCCGCCGCCCGCCGGGGCCTGGGCCGGCTGACCGACGTCCGCCATTTCCGGGCCGGGGAGCCGCTGGAGATCGGGGATGCCCTGATCGAGACTGTCTCCACCCCGCACGACGGGGCCGACGGCGTGGCGTTCGTGGTGCAGACCGGGGGCGGGCGCGTGGGGCTGCTAACCGACCTCGGCTACGTGTTCGACGGGTTGGGCGACATCGTCGCATCGCTGGACGCGGTGATGCTCGAGAGCAATTACGACCCGGAGATGCTCGCGGCCGGGCCGTATCCCTGGCACGTTCAGGAGCGCATCAAGGGGCCGGGCGGGCATCTGTCGAACGCCGAGGCGGCGGGACTGCTGCGCGACTGTGGTGCCAGTTCGCTCCGCTGGGCGTGCCTGTCACACCTGTCGGAGCAGAACAACGCGCCCGAGGTCGCCTTCAGAACGCATTCATCCATTCTGCCCAAGCCGCTGCACCTCGTGGCCGCGAGCCGGAGCGGGGCGGTCAAACTCCCGGAATTCTAATCCGCACGGGTCGGCAGTGCCGACATCGGTATGCATTCGATCGAACCTGATGACTGCGGTCCTGAACCGCTATTCGTCCCTTTTCTCTTCGTCTTCCGCCTGGGGCTCGTCCTCCACCGCCGGTTCTTCCGCCGCGGGTTCTGCAGGTTTCGGTTCCTGGACGGGCGGAGCCGGTTCCGGTTGGGGCTGTGACGGGACCGGCTCTTTGGCGGCCGGCTCGGCCCGCGTGGCCCTCGAGCAGATCAGCCCGCCGATGAGCAGGACGACGATCCCGATCATGGCCACAAGGAGGCCATGTCCGGCGAACGGCTGCTGGCCCTCCGGTTGAAGGTACGCCCAGAGCCCAACGATGATGCCGATCAAACCGATGATCGTCAGGATAATGCCGACAACCGACCGCTGCTTGGCCATTGTCCCTGCCTCCTAATCCAGACACACGGCTCCCCTGTTCATACACACAATCCTAGCACCGTATGCATAATCTTCAAGCTTTTTTTCAGATTTGAGAGACGAGCGATGGGGAAGGTCGGTCCGACCTGTGTTCGTCAGCCCCCACACCGGGCAGTCTTGCAAGGCGGTCTGTTCGGGGTAAAATAACGCTCGAAAGGTCGGGCCGGATGGTCGGCCGGCCGGAAGAACTTGTCTCGGGAGGCAGACGATGCCGAAGCACGAACTCCGAAGTGATCGCATCAAGAAGGGTCTGGAGCGGATGCCCAACCGGGCGCTGCTCTACGCCACGGGCATGACTCGCGAGCAGATGGACAAGCCGTTCATCGGCGTGTGTACCAGCTTTACCGACCTAGTGCCGGGACACGCCGGGATGCGGTCGCTCGAACGCAAGATCGAGTGGGGAGTGAACGCGGGCGGCGGGGTCCCGTTCGTCTTCGGAGTGCCGGGCATCTGCGACGGGATCGCAATGGGGCACGTCGGGATGCATTTCTCGCTGCCGTCCCGCGAGCTGATCGCCGACATGGTCGAATCGATCTGCCAGGCACACCAACTCGACGGGGTTGTCCTCCTGACCAACTGCGACAAGATCACCCCCGGGATGCTGATGGCGGCCGGCCGGCTCGACATTCCGGCCATTGTGGTCACCGCCGGGCCGATGCACTCCGGCCATCTCCACGGGCGACGGCTGTCGCTGGTCCGGGACACCTTCGAAGCGGTCGGGCTGCGGAAGTCCGGACAGATCGATGATGAACAAGTCCGCGACCTCGAGATTCAGTGCTGCCCGGGCGAAGGGTCCTGCCAGGGGATGTACACGGCGAACACCATGGCCTGCCTGACCGAGGCGATGGGGATGAGCTTGCCGGGCACGGCGACCGCGTTGGCCGGCAGCGCCGCCAAGCAGCGGATCGCCGAATCGGCCGGAGAGCGGGTGTGCGAGTTGGTCCGGCAGGGGTTGACCGCCCGCCGGTTCATTACCCGCCGGTCGCTGGAGAACGCGATCCGCGTCGACATGGCGCTCGGCGGCTCGACGAACACCACCCTGCACATCCCGGCCATCGCACACGCCGCCGAGGTCGACGTTACGCTGGACGATTTCGACCGTCTCAGCCGCGATACGCCGCAGTTATGTTCGCTGCGGCCCGGCGGCGAACTGATGATGGAAGACCTGGAGGCGGCGGGAGGAATCCCCTCCCTACTCAAGAATCTGGCCCACCTGCTCAATACGGATTGCGATACCGTCGCCGGGATGACACTGGACCGGATCATCGACGCCGCACTAGTCGGGGACCCTGCTGTCATTCACACGGCAGATGACCCGATCTCCGGGGAGGGCGGCATCGCCGTGCTCAAAGGGACACTGGCCCCCGACGGGGCCGTGGTCAAGCGGGGGGCCGTCGTGCCCGAGATGATGCAGTTCACCGGGACCGCTCGCGTGTTCGACAGCGAGGAAGCATCGATGGACTACCTGATGGGGGACAAGGTCCGGCCGAAAGACGTGCTCGTCATCCGGAACGAGGGCCCGAAGGGCGGCCCCGGAATGCGCGAGTCGTTGGCGGTGACCGCTGCTGTCGCCGGGTCCGGACTGGGCGAAAAGATCGCCATCGTCACCGACGGCCGGTTCAGCGGGGGGACCCGCAACCTGAGCATCGGCCACGTCTCGCCGGAGGCCGCCGCCGGCGGCCCGATCGCACTCGTCCGGGACGGCGACCAGGTCGTCATCGACATCCCGGCACGGTCGATCGAACTGAAGGTTGATGCGGCCGAGCTGGAGCGGCGTCGGGCGGCGTGGACCCCGCCCGAGCCGAAGATACGCAAGGGCTGGCTCGCCCGATACGCCCGGCTGGTCACCTCTGCGGCCACCGGCGCGGTCCTTGAAGAATGACCGTTAATCGGATATCCTGAATGAAGGATGGAGCCGCCGCCGAATCGTTCTGCCCGGTAGTGTAATCGGTAACACAACGGATTTTGGGTCCGTCTTTCGAGGTTCGAGTCCTCGCCGGGCAACCAGCCGCCTGCACAAACGGCTCAGGGAGTTCACCCTTCCCAGCCGGGGGAGGCGCGGGGAGCACACACGCCGCATCCGAGATTATGACGCCGGCCCGCTCGATAGGCCGCGAAAGACACGCGTCCACCGAATTGCGGCGATCATCCCGCCGGTTTCTGCGTCGTATTCGCCGACCTCCTTGATTTACTCGGTCAGCAGCGCTTCGAACGCCGCGAGCCATGCGGGGATGTCGTTGGGCAACCGGGATGTGACCAGGTTCCCGTCGCGGACGACCGCCTCGTCTTTGTAGGTTGCCCCGGCCTCGCGAAGTTCGTCCGCCACGCCGGAAATGCCGGTCATCGTGCATCCGTCGACGACGCCTGCGGACACCAGCACCAGCGGGCCGTGACAGATCGCGGCGACCGGCTTGCCGGCCTCATAGATGCCCCGGGCGAGCGCGACCACGTCATCGTTCTGACGAATATCGCCGGGCGCCGTGCCGCCGGGAAGCACCAGCGCGTCGAAGTCGTCCGCCGAGACATCTGCCGCCGCCTTGTGGACCAGCAGGTCGACGTCTTCGTTATATGCCGTAATCCTGCCCGTGGCCGGGCCGACTACGGTTACCTCTGCACCGCGGTTGGCCAACATCGCCAGCGGCATCATTGCCTCGGTGCTGTGGAAGCCCTCGCCGGTGATGATCGCCACCCGCACGCCCTGCAGCGGCAGGACCTCGGGAGCCCTGTCTCCGGCCAACCCGACCGCCTGGCATCCACAGGCGACCAGACCACACAACACGACCACGAATATCGCCATTCCCTCTGCTCGCATCGCACACCACCTTCCTGGCTGCGAACCTCTCTTGAAACGGCACACCAACCGGTTCGCAAAATCGACGCGCCGGGCGGCCAAACGGCCGGCAGCATTCCGGGGGAACCCCCGGTTCCTCTATGACCATCCCTACCGCTTGTGTGGGAGTAGCCATTTGTGCAATTATAACTCTGGTTGCGGCCCGTATCAAATTGTCGGGCGGATTCATTCGGCACCGTGTCGAGCCCGGCACTGCACCCCTTTGACGGGCTGTCCGTGCGGCCGAAGGGCAGAATGGGGGCAGGCGGTTACGGGCGGAGCTGATGCCTGAGGGCGATGGCGTCGGTTCGCTCGCGGAAAGGAACATCACTGTCGAGCAGGGGATCGAGAATGTCGAGTGCCCGGTCGTTGCGGCCAGATTCTGCGTATGCCAGCGCCAGGTGGTACAGGACGGCGGGGTTGTTTGGCAGAAGCGGGCACGGGTTTTCGAGGTTTTCGACTTTCCGGTCGATCTCGTTGATCCGCTGTATCAGCACTCCCATTGCCTCGGCCACCCCGCGATTGAAGGGGTGCTCCGGTCCGGTCTGTCGGACATATGCGTATGCCGCGTCGAGGTCACGCTGCTCGGTCGCCGCCAGGTTGTCGTAGGCGTTCAGGACATGGCCCGGCCGTGGTTCCATCTCGGCCACCACGCGATAGAATTGTGACGCCTGTTGGTTGGCCCCTGCCCGCCGGTATATGGCCGCCAGTTCGAGTATGGGCAGCCAGAACCGCCCGCCCGTCTGCCCGATGGCCTGCTGATAAAGCCGGATCGCCTCCTCCTGGGCGGCCAGGCGCTCCTCCGAGGTCCCTTTTGCCAGGGCCGCCTCCCGCGACCGAAGCTCTGCGATCAGGGCGATGTTGCGATATGCCAGCGGGTAGCCGGGAGCGACGCGGGCAATCTCTCGGCAGATCGCTTCGGCTTTATCCAGATAGTCCGCCGCGCCTTCTTCGTCGCCCGAGGCGGATCGCAGCCGTGCCTGGACAACGTGCAGTTCGGCGAGCGCCTGTCGGGCATATATATCGCCGGGGGTCCGCCGAATCATCCGGGCGTAGAGGTGTTCGGCGTAAGGCAGCCAGAAGGGATTGGCCCGGGCGAGTAGGAGGGCAACCGACTGGTCGCGCCAGGTCTGCTCGTGGAGCAGAGTCGCATCCAGAGCTTGGTGGCCCGACTCAAATGGGATGGAATAGAGGGGCAAGAGGCGGTCCACTGTTTCGACGTATGCTTGCACGCCGACGGGGGCAGCGGCGCGCATCTCGGTGATGACCGCTCGTGCCTCGCGAAACCGCCGGGCGAAGAGCAGAGTGTTCGCCAGGACAAAGCGAATTCGCAGCTCTTCCGGCCCGTTCGGGTGTTCGCTCGCCCGAACATGTTCGTAGGCCGACTGGAGCGCTCTTACAGCGTTCTCTGTATCGCCTGTGCCGAGATATGCCACGGCCAGACGACGCAGCAGGACGGCTTGGTCGTGCTGGCCCGCGTCCTCGGCCGCCCGGCGGCAAGCAATTGCCATTCGGCCGAACTCGGTGGCGGATCGTATGCCCAGCTTTGCCCGGATGAGGGATAGTTCGCGGAGGTATCGGAAGCGAGTGTCGCGCCCGAGAGCGAGCTCATATTTCCTGGCCGCCCGCGCCAGGCGACGATGCCGCTCGTCCCGGATGCTGCCCTGCCCGATATCGCCGCCGTCCTCGAGGGTCGATTCGACATATCGGCGCAGCGCGTCATCCGGCTGCCGGGCTCGCACGCTGTGCAGGAGTGCGATGAGAAAGATCACGTCTGCCCGCTCCTCGCCGGAGGAGAATTCCAACGTTCGGAGTTGGTCCAGGGCGGTCTCGTAGTTTCTATCACGGATATGCAGGCCAACCAGGCCCATCCTGGCGGCGCGGTGGTTTTCGCCTATCTCTAATGCTTGCTCCAGATGCTCGCGGGCGTCGGTGTCCTGTCCCTTCTGCAGGTACAGCATGCCCAGTCCGAAGTGGAGGGCGGCGTTGTCAGGGAGCAGGAAGCGTTGGCCGCGGTCCAGGGCGGTCAGATAGTGTTCTTCCGCCTGATCCAACTGCCCGGCGGCCTGAAAGGCCTCGGCCAGGTGCACAAACGGCATCAGGCATTCGGGGTCGAGGGCGATTGCCCGCCTGAAGCTTCTCTCCGCGTTCACCAGGTCACCTTCCGACAGATATACATGCCCCCTGACGCGTGCGTCCGTCGGATGGGTCGGCGGCGGCAGCGGAGCGTCCGG
>PWKM01000236.1 GCA_003559755.1 Planctomycetota bacterium | reverse complement strand
TCTTCCCGATTGTCAAAGAACAAAATGCTCTCCGGCGGAACCGCCAACGACGACCGTCCCGCCAAGTACGTTAGTATAGCGCAACCAACGCCCCTGTCAAGAACGCAAAAGAAAAAAATCGGCAGAGTCCTGTTTTGTCGCTCGGCCGATGCAGAACGGGCCGATCCGCCTCCCGATCCGGGCGCGATTCGGCCCGGTTTGCTTGATTGGCCCGCCAGACGGCGCTATGATGCGCAGATAAGGATTTAGCGGGCACCCCCAGGAACCATAATGGAAAACATTTCGAAGTTTACCGCAGACCGCCTGGCCAAGTTGCGGCGGATGCGCGAAAAGGGCATCGACCCATACGGCGGTGCGTTCCCCAAGTCGTACGATGCCGGCCCTCTGGTCGATTCGTACAGCGAGGACCAAGAGGGAGAGTCGGTCGCGGTCGCCGGTCGTTTGATGGCGGTTCGGAGCCACGGGAAGTCCACCTTCGCCGACCTGCACGACTGGACGGGCAAGGTGCAGGTCCATTTCAGCCAGAAACGGGTGGGCGATGAGCTATATGAGGTCGTGGGGCTTCTGGACCTGGGCGATATCGTCGGGGTCGAGGGCAAGGTGGGGAAGACGCGGACCGGCGAGGTGACCGTGTTCGCCGAATCGCTCACCGTTCTGTCCAAGGCGGTTCATCCCCTGCCCGAGAAGTATCACGGCCTTCGAGACATCGAGCTGCGGTCGCGCCACCGGTCGCTCGATTTGATTGCCAATCGGGAGAGTATGGAGCAGGCGCTGCAGCGGAGCGAAATCATCGCCGGGCTGCGCGGGTTCCTCTCCGAGCAGGGTTTTATCGAGGTCGAGACGCCGATGATGCAGGCGATCCCCGGCGGAGCCGCCGCCCGTCCGTTCATCACGCACCACAACGCCCTCGATATCGACCTGTATCTCCGCATCTCGCCCGAGCTCTACCTCAAGCGGCTGTTGTGCGGGGGGATGGAGCGGGTGTTCGAGATCAACCGCAACTTCCGCAACGAGGGCGTGTCCAACAAGCACAACCCCGAGTTCACCATGCTGGAGGTGTACGAGGCGTATGGCGATTACGAGTCGATGATGCGGCTGGTCGAGGAGATGGTGGCGACGGTCGCCCGGGACGTGATGGGGCGGCTGGAGTTCACGTTCGGCGAGCACGAGATCGACCTGACACCCCCCTGGCCGCGTCGCCGATTTTCCGATATATTGGAAGAATATGCCGATGTCGAACTGTTCGACGGGGCGGACCTCCGCAGGCGGGCGACGGAGTTGGGCGTCGATGATGCCGACGAACAGCACCACCTGGCGCTCATCGACGAGGTGTTCAAGCGGACGGTGGAGCTGGAGATCATCCACCCGACATTTATCACCCACCAACCGGCAGAACTGGCCCCGTTATGCCGCCGCAGCCCGGAGGACCCGCGCCTGTCGGAGCGGTTCGAGGTGCTCGTCGCCGGGTTCGAACTCGCCAATGCCTACACCGAGTTGAACGATCCGGCTGTCCAGCGGGAAGAGTTCGTCAGACAACTCGAACGCAGGGACGAAGGGACCGTTGGCCGATTGGACGAAGAATTCCTGCTGGAGATGGAGCACGGGATGCCGCCAGCCGGCGGCCTGGGGCTGGGCGTTGACCGGCTGCTGATGATCTTGTTGGAGAAGACATCGCTGCGGGACGTGATTCTGTTTCCCCTGATGCGGCCTGACAACTCGGACGTGGAATCCGCCGCGTCCTCGGGCTAGCGTTCAGGGATCATAGCCGGGAACCGAGTCTCGAATGAAGCAATACCAGTTTCTGATCAGCCGACGCTACTTCCGGTCGCGGATGGTCAACATCATCGCGGTCATCGCGGTGATGTTGGGGGTGGCCGCGCTGATCCTGGTCACCTCGGTGATGGACGGGTTCTCGCGGGATATCCATGCGCACATTCGCGGGATCATGTCGCACGTGATCGTCGAGAGCGACCTGATGGTCGGGATCGACGACTATGAGTCGCTGATCGACCGCATCCAGACGGTGCCGAACGTGGCGGCCGTTGCCCCGCTGGCCGAGTCGCCCTTCGTGCTCATCCGGGCGAACGACCGGACGGTGTTCGGCCAGGTTCGCGGGATCGACCCGGTTCGCGAGGCGAAGACCAGCGATATCGCCGAGCACGTCGAGAACCTGCGTCGAGTGGCGGAAGAGGTCCGGTTCGACACGCCCCGCGAGAGAGTCCGCCGCATGCACGCCCAGTGGCTCGCCAAGCCCGAGACGGAGACCGAGCTATTCGGTCGGCGGCTGCCCAACGAGCCGCCGGGCGCGCTGATCGGGATCGAGCTGGCGATGCAGCTCGGCGGGGTGCAGCGGGGCGACCGGCTCAGCATCACCTCGCCCACGACCATCATGGATTTCGAGACCCAGGAGGTCCGCGTGGTGGGCGGGGTGCAGACCGGCCACTACGAGTATGACAGCCAGTTGATGTACCTCGAACTGGATGCCGCCCAGGACCTGATCGGGCTGCCCAACCGGATCACCTCGATCAGCGTCCGCCTCGAGGACCGGCGGCGCAAGGCGGAGACCCTGCGCGAGATCGAGCGGGCGATCCGAGCCGCCACTCCCCTTGTCAGCCCGGAGCAGCCCGACACGCTGGAACGGGTCCGCCTGTCGGACGGCGAACCGAAGACCGTCGAGGACGACGGGGGGTGGCTTCGTCTGGGGGCGGAGGGGGAACGGTACACCCGGCTCGAGATTCCCGACGCGGGGAACCTGTTCCGGCAGGCCGAACGAGCCACCGCGCTGGCTTTCACCCTCCGGGTGCCCGATGGCGAGTCTTTCCCGCGCATTCGTGTGAGCGTGCTGGCGGACATGCCGATGGACGAGCAGGCGGAGCTTGTTCCGTATCGGGCGTTTGACTACGACATCCGCCGTCCGTTCGGCGCTCCTCCGCATGCGCCCGGGCCCGGTCTGGCGCCCATCCCGTACCATTTCGACCCGGCGCGTCCGATGTCGGCCTGGCTCACGGTGGGGCCGGGCGAGCCGCTCGACCTGGTGGCGGTCCTGGCGAATATGGAGACCGACGACCACCTCGACCTGCTCAACCCCGAGCAGACAGAGCGGGTGGTGATCGAGGTGATGGGCGGTCCGGTGGACATCCGGGCGGTCCGATTCGAGGATTTCCGGCCGGTTCGGGTCGTCACCTGGCGGGACAAACAGGCGAGCTTCCTCCAGGCCGTCCAGATCGAGCGCTACATCCAGGTCGTCATCATGTCGCTGATGGTGGTGATCGCCGGGTTCAGCATCATGGCCATTCTGTGGCTGATGGTTCGCGAGAAGACGCGGGACATCGGGGTGTTGATCTCGCTCGGCGCGACGCGGGCGGGGATCGTGCGGATATTTCTCCTCAACGGGCTGATCATCGGGCTGGTCGGCAGCGGGCTGGGCCTGTTGATCGGCTGGGTGGTGTCGATCAACCTGAACGCGATCGAGGATTGGATTTACGCGGTCTTCCAGTGGCGGGTCTTTCCGCCGGACATCTATTATCTGGACCAGCTTCCTCACAAGGAGGACCCGGTGACGTTTATCACGATGGCCCTGATCGCCGCCGCCGTGAGTCTGGTCGCCGCGCTGTGGCCGGCGATCAAGGCGGCCCGGCTGGACCCCGTCGAGGCGCTGCGCTATGAGTGACCTGATGATCGCCAGCGGGATCAAGAAGAGCTACCGCGAGGCGGGTGGCGAGCTCCACGTGCTCCGGGGGCTCGATCTGACCATCCGGCAGGGCGAGACCCTGGCGGTGGTCGGGCCGTCCGGCGTGGGCAAGAGTACGCTGCTTCATACGCTGGGCCTGCTCGATACGGCGACCAGCGGCTCGATTATCTATGACGGCATCGAGCTGAGCTCCGCCTCCGAGGGACACCGGGCACGGCTCCGAAACGTCGAGTTCGGATTCGTCTTCCAGTTCTATCATCTGCTGCCCGAGCTCAACGCCCTGGAGAACGTCGTTCTGCCGGCGATGATGAGATGCACCGTGTTCGGCTGGTCGCACCGACGGGCGAAATTGCGGGCCAGGGCCGAGAATCTGCTGGCCGACGTCGGGCTTTCGGAGCGTTGGACGCACAAGCCGTCCGAGTTGTCGGGCGGCGAACAGCAGCGGGTGGCCATCGCCCGAGCACTGGTCAACGAACCCCGGATCGTCTTCTGCGACGAGCCGACGGGCAACCTCGACGAGAAGACGAGCGACCATATCCATGATTTGTTGTGGACAATCAACCAAAAAACGGGTACAACCTTTGTGGTAGTTACGCACGACGAGACACTGGCTTCCCGCTGTGACCGGATCGCAGAGATGCACCGCGGGAAGATCGAGTCGGTCAAAAGCAACAGACGATAAGGAGGGCTGTGGATGAGCCGGAAAGTTTATATCGACGGGGAACTTGTGGACGAAGAGAACGCAAAGGTCTCGGTCTTTGACCATTGCCTGCTCTATGGCGACGGCGTCTTCGAGGGCATCCGAGCATATAACGGGAAAATCTTCAAGGAAAAGGAGCACATTGACCGGCTGTACGACTCGGCACGGGTCTGCCTCATCGACATGCCCCTGACCAAGGAGGAGTTCGCCCGGGCGATGTACGACACGATGGCCGCCAACAACCTCGAGGACGCCTACATCCGGGCGGTCATCACCCGCGGCAAGGGCGACCTCGGCCTGGACCCCCGCAAGTGCCCCAAGCCGACCGTCATCATCATAACGGCCAGCATCGAGCTCTACCCCGAGGAGTTCTACCAGAAGGGGCTGGAAGTGGTCACGGCATCCACCCAGCAGATACGCAGCAACGTGATGGAGCCGCGGATAAAATCCTGCAACTACCTGAAGAACATCCTGGCCAAGCTGGAGGCCATCCGGGCGGGCTGCATCGAGGCGGTGATGCTCAACGCCAAGGGCGAGGTCGCCGAGTGTACCGGCGACAACATCTTCATCGTCAAGGACGGTGTGATCAAGACGCCCCCGCCCGAGGCCGGCATCCTGCTCGGGGTGACTCGCGGCGTGGTGCTCGATCTCGCCCGCGAGGCGGAAATGGACGCCCGCGAGACCCCGCTCACCCGGTTCGATCTCTACAGCGCCGACGAATGTTTCCTGACCGGGACCGCCGCCGAGGTCATACCGGTCATCGACATAGATGGGCGGCCCATCGGTGACGGCAAGCCGGGCCCGATCACCCTCGACCTGCTGGAGCGATTCCGCCGCCTGACCAGGGCGTAGCCACCAGACCAGACAGATTCCGGAGAGGACACAACGATGCCACTGCTAACCATCAAGACAGGGCCGGCCGAAGGCAGCACCTTCGAGCTCACCGGCGAACCGCAGACCATCGGGCGCCAGGGAGATATCCAGGTGCTCGACACCGCCGTCAGCCGGAAACACGCCGAGGTCCACCGACTGGGGGACACATTCCTCATCAGGGACCTGGACAGCCGGAACGGGACCTTCGTCAACGACGAGCGGATTTCCGGAGAGGTCGCACTGAAATCGGGCGACCGGGTGCGGCTCGGCGCGGCCGTCCTCGAATTCGACACCGAACAGGGCGGCGGGCAGCAGGACGTGGAGTTCGTGCGCGATACGAACGCCGGCGGAAGCACCGTCGAGATACGCCTGGGCGAAAAGCCGGCGAAGGGGGCCGGCCGTGCCGGCGAATCGGCCACCGGCAGATTGCTCGCCGTCTACGAGGTCGCCCGGCTGGCGGGCAGGGAGAGCTCGGTCCGCGGCGTCGCCGAAAAAGTCCTCGATCAGGCGATGGAATCGGTCAACCCCACCTACTGCTATATCTTCATTCGCGACGAACAGACCGCCAAACTAAACCCGATGGCCTGGCGGGACCCGATCACCGGCAAACGACGCGAGATCAGCCACTCCATCGTCACCCGAGCGATGAAACGTCACCACTCGATCCTCACCGCCGACGCGGCCAGCGACGCCCGGTTCGACCAGAGCGAAAGCATCGTAATCGGCGAGATCGGATCCGTCATCTGCGCCCCGCTCATCGCACGCGATAAGATCAACGGCGTGCTCTACATGGGGCGCGATCCCGGGGACGACCCGCTCACCGACGAAGACCTGCAGTTGGCCACCGCCATCGCATTCCAGACGGGGATCGCCCTGGAGAACATCGCCATCCACGAGGAGATGCAGACCGAAATGATGGCCCTGGTGCGGATACTGTCCGGGGCAAGCGACCTCCGCCGGCCGGACCAGCGGGGCCATTCCGAGCGGGTCGCCGCCTATGCACTGGCCGTCGCCGGGCAGCTCCACCTGTCGGACGAGGGCTGCCGGAACGTCCAGGCCGCCGCTCTCCTCCACGACGTGGGCAAGGTCCCCATTACCGAGAACACGAGACTGGCCGTCAGCGCAGCGGTGGGCCGGACCGTGCCCGACGAATATTGCCACCCGTTCCTCGGGATGAAGATGCTCGAAGAGCTGCCGGGCCTGGCACCCGCCCTGCCGGGCGTCAAGTATCACCACGAACGGCTCGACGGGCTGGGCGGGCCGTGGGGGCTCGCCGGCGAAGACATCCCACTCATCGCCCGGATCGTCAGCGTGGCGAACCGGTTCGACCACCTCGCGGCCGACCCCGTCCGGGACGGCCGACCGATGCCGATGAGCGAAGCGCTCGAGACCATCGAGCAGCCGGGCGAGGGACTGGACGACGCCATCACACACGCACTCGTGCAGGCACAGACCACCGGCAACGGGATCGAACTGCCCCGGCTCGTCCTCCAGGACTTCTGTTGAGCACCGACCCGGTCATCGCATTATGAACGAATTCAACCCGCCCAGATATCTCGCCCCATTCGAAAGCAGATCGTTCCCCCACCTGTTCACCGACGTGCTGGTGATCGGCTCGGGGGCGGCCGGACTGCGAGCCGCCATCGAGGCCAGCCGGCACGCCGACGTCGCTATCGTGACCAAGGACGAGCTGAAGGCGAGCAACACCGACTGGGCACAGGGCGGGATCGCCGCCGCCATCGGCCCGGACGACTCGGCCGATCTGCACGCCGAGGACACCATCGAAGTCGCATGCGGACTGAGCGTTGCCGAGGCGGTTCGCTCCATCGTCGGGCAGGCCCCGGAGCGGATCCGGGAATTGATCGACTGGGGCGCCGAGTTCGATCTCGATGAACACGGCGAGCCGGCCCTCACCAGGGAAGGCGGGCACAGCCGCCGCCGCGTCCTACACGCCCGCGGCGACGCCACCGGGGCAGAGCTGGAGAAGACGCTCATCGCGCGGCTCGCCAGTTGCGACCGGATTCGCACCCTCGAGCACACCTATGTCGTTGATCTGCTCACGCTGGACAATACCTGCCTCGGGGCGGTGATCTGGTCACAGACCTACGGGATGACGCTGGTCTGGGCCGACGCCGTGATCCTTGCCACCGGCGGAGCGGGCCAGGTCTTCCGCGAGACGACCAACCCGCGCATCGCGACCGGCGACGGGCTGGCCATGGCCTACCGGGCGGGCTGCAAACTGTGCGACATCGAGTTCGTCCAGTTCCACCCGACCACCCTCTACGTGGCCGGCGCCGCACGAGTCCTCATCTCCGAGGCCGCACGCGGGGAGGGCGGCATCCTGGTGAACAAGTATGGCGAGCGGTTCATGGAGAAATACAGCCCGAAGAAGGAACTCGCACCCCGGGACGTGGTCAGCCGAGCCGTGCTCTCGGAAATGCACCAGACCGGCGACACCAACGTCTACCTGGACCTCACCCACGTCAGCGCCGCCCAGCTCTCGTCCCGGTTCCCCCGCATCAAGGAGTTGTGCTCGCTGTTCGACATCAACGTCAGCGAAGATTGGATTCCCGTCTGCCCCAGCGCCCACTACATGGTCGGCGGAGTGTGGACCGAGCCCGACGCATCGACCTCGGTCGAACACCTGTTCGCCTGTGGCGAGGTCGCCTGGACCGGGCTGCACGGTGCGAACCGGATGGGGAGCAACTCGCTGCTCGAGGCCCTGGCCATGGGCAAGATGGCGGGAGAGGCCGCGGGCAAAATGTCGGCCGCCACCGGCGAGGGCAAGCACCAGAGGCCGCCGGAGATCAAGGCCGAACCGCGCAAGCCGGAGATCGGGGCCATCGACCTGGGCGACGTGCGGAGCTCGGTCCGCAGCAACATGTGGCGAAATGTCGGGATCGTGCGCCACCGGCAGGACCTGCAGCGGGCGATCGAAAGGTTCCGGTTCTGGTCCGGCTATGTGCTCGAACGGAACTTCAGCGACCCGCGCGGCTGGCGCATCCAGAACCTGCTCATTATCGCCGAACTCATCGCAAAGGCGGCACTCGACCGGGAGGAAAGCCGCGGCGTACACTACCGGGCCGACTTCCCGGAAAGCGAAGCCGAACCGCGCCACAGCTTCACACAAAAGCCCGAGGCCACCGCAGGTTGATCGGGCCTGCCGGATGACGGGAGGATATCAATGGCCCAATACGAAGGATTGGCCCGGCCGGTCCGGCCCGACTGGGAAGGGCTGGTCGCCAATATCAGGCGGGAAGGGACGCCCGGGCGCGTCCACCACCTCGAACTCTTCCACGATCAGCAGGTCGAGGATGCCATTATCGAGCGGTTCGACCTCGAGGACGGGCTGAACCCGAACGCCCCCGACTTCGGCCGGAGCCGCCACCTCACGTTCCGTCGGTTCATCGGGCTGGATTTCGTTCGCGTCGATACGGTCGGCCAGAACTGGCCGTTCCACAACGACGTGACGAACGACACCGCCGCACTCTCCAAGGGGCAGCGCGGCTTCCGTGATGAACATCGCGGCCCCATCATCAACTGGGACGAGTTCGAGCGGTTCCCCTGGCCCGACCCCGACGCGCCCGAGGCCACACGCGAGCTGGAATGGTGGCAGGAGAACCTGCCCGACGACATGTGCATCGCCACGGTCGGCGGCAGCTTCTGCGAATATCTCACCTGGCTGATGGGCTACGAGACACTCTGCTTCGCACTCTACGACGACCGCGACCTGGTCGCGGCCATCGCCGACCGAATCTACGATTACTTCGAGGCGATTAACCGGCGGTACCTCGAGTTCGATCGCGTCAAACTCTTCTTCCCCAGCGACGACATGGGCTTCAAGGGCGGGACCCTGATCTCGCCCGCCGACCTCCGCCAGTTCGCATTGCCCGGCCACAAGATGACCGCCCGGATGGCACACCAGGCCGGCTGCCCCTGCATCCTCCACTCCTGCGGGAAGCTGGACGAGATCATCGACGACCTGGTCGATGACTGCGAAATCGACGGGAAGCACAGCTTCGAGGACACCATCGAGGATGTCCGCCAACTGAAACGACACGGCTATGGCCGCCGTATCGCCCTGCTCGGCGGGATCGACGTCGATTTCCTCTGCCGGGCCGACGAAGACGCCATCCGACAGCGGGTCCGCGACACACTCGATGTCTGCCAGCCCGGGGGCGGGTACTGCCTGGGCACCGGGAACAGCGTCGCAAACTACATCCCGCTCGACAACTACCTGGCGATGGTCGACGAAGGCCGGCTCTACGGCGGATAATCCCCGCCCACCGACGCGGCATACGCCCGCCAACCGATGTCTTTCATCTGACGTTCGCTGCGATATAATCGCATCGAACGGACGAGCGAGGATGTGCTATGCCCGCAGGACAGATTCCCCTGACACCGAACGCCCGCACCGTG
>PWKM01000011.1 GCA_003559755.1 Planctomycetota bacterium | reverse complement strand
CGCATCCCCGCTCGGCGTCGAAGGGCGCCGGGCGGGCTTATTTGGAGCACGGGCGCATGGGAGCATGGGGTGTGCTCCCCCCTCCTCCCCCTTCTCCCGTTCTCCCATTCCCACCTTACACCCGTCATTTGTGGTGCAAGGTTGCGCAGGTGCTCTCGCGAACCCGATGCGAGTTCGAGAGGTGGCGAGCTGCTCGAACCCGACCTCTGAACATCCCGGCCCGACTCCCGGCTCCGATGTTGCGACGAGCCGCCGACAGCTTGCAAGCCGACGGGCAACGGGTATAATCCCGCCCGCACACAGGATTCTTTCAGGAAAGGGTTCATATGTTCCGACGCAAGCTGACCGACGACGTGACCGTGTACGATCCGTCGAGGGCGTTCGACGGCTATACCTTTTTCGCTCCGACGTTCGAGAAGGTCGCCTGGCTGGTCGACATGCAGGGCCGGGTCGTCCACCGCTGGGAGATGGAGACCGCGCCGGCGTCGCACGGGAAGCTCCTGCCCAACGGGAACGTGATGTGGCAGGGGAAAGGGCCGGGCTCGATCGAGGATTTCGTCGGCTCGGGCAGCGAACTGGTCGAGGTGGACTGGGACGGGAACAAGGTGTGGCGATACGAGGAATTGGGCCTCAACCACGATTTCCTCGTGGTGGGCGACGACCACCTGGTCATCAATGTGTTCACCCCGATCCCCGAGGACAAGGCCCGGCACATCCAGGGCGGGCTCGAGGGCACGGAGCTGCGCGGGCAGGTCTGGACCTGCAACATCAAGAAGGTCAGCCGCATCGGTGAAGTCCTGTGGGAGTTCAGTTTGGCGGACCACCTGGATATCGAAGACGACGTGTTGTGCCCGCTCTGCCCGCGACACGTCTGGGGGTTCTGTAACTCGCTCGCCGAACTGCCCGACGGCAGAATACTGTTCACGCTCCGCCTGCTCAACGACCTGGCCATCTATGACCCGAAGGAGGACGCTGTCGTCTGGCGGCTGGGGAAGGACAAGGAATTGGGCCATCCTCATAGCTGCAGCGTCCTGCCGAACGGGAACTTCCTGCTCTACGACAACGGCCTGCACCGGGTGGGCGCAAATCCTGAACTTCAGATCGCCGATATCTCGGCGTCGCGTGTCGTCGAGATCGACCCGGAAACACGGGAGATCGTATGGCAGTACATCGACCCGTTCGCACCGAATTTCTACTCGGCGATCTGCAGCAGCGCACAGCGTCTGCCCAACGGGAACACCCTGATCTGCGAGGCGACGAAGGGGCGGCTGTTCGAGGTGACCCTGGACCAGGAGATCGTCTGGGAATACCACAGCCCGTTCCTCGTCATGCGGCCCAACTACTGGGGCTGGACCCTGGCGAAGACGGTCTGGGACGCCCAGCGATACGGGCCGGACTACTTGGCTTTCGAAGGCAAGGACCTCGACCCGGACAACTATGAGTTCGTGATACGGAAACGGGGCGAAGCAGACAAGCAGGAGGAAGCCAAGCTCAAACGGCTGAAGAGCTTGGGCTACTGAAACGGCAAGGGCAGCTCGGCGCTCGACAGGCACGCACCAAGACCGACAACGCGGATTGCTCGCCCGCCCACTGGTTCAACAGAGGAAAACTCGCGTGAACGATCGGCCGCTCTGGGCAGACCTGCACAACCATAACGCTCTCGGCTACGGCCGGGGGACGCTCGACCGGTCCTACGAGATCGCGAAGGGCGCGCTGCTCGACGCATACTGCTTCACACCGCACGGCCTGTGGCACGACCGCCCCGAGAGCGACGCGAAGATGAAGGCGTTCCACGAGCGCGGGTTCGAGCTGGTTCGCCGGAACTGGCGGGATATCGTCGCGAAGGCGAACGAAGAAAACACCGACGGCCGGTTCACCGCGTTTATCGGGTTCGAGTGGCATTCGAGCCGAGACGGAGACTTTCACGTTGTTTTCCCCGGCGAGGCCGGCCATTTGCTCGGACCTGACAGCGCCGACGAACTGCGGCGGTTCTGTCGCGAGCACGGCGCGTTGATGATCCCCCATCACGTCGGATATCCGCGCGGATGGCGTGGAGCAAACTGGGACCAGGTCTCGGCGGACCGGTCGCCGGTCGTCGATGTGTTCAGCGAGCACGGCTGCGGAATGGAGCCGGAGAGTCACTGGCAGATGCTCGGGCATTCGATGGGCGGCCTGGAGCGGTCCCAGACGCTCCTCGCCGAGCTGAGCAGAGGCCGCGTCGCCGGGGTCGTCGCCTCGACCGATAACCACTTCGGGCACCCGGCGAGCTACGGAGAAGGGCTGACCGCCATCTGGGCCGACGGCCACGACCGGGCGGCGGTGTTCGGCGCGCTGAGGGACCGACATACTTACGCGCTGACAGGCGACCGCATCGCCCTGAACGTCGAGATGAGCAGGGCCGTAATGGGCGATATCGTGCCCGCCGATACGCCCCGCAACCTGCAGGTCGAATGCAGCGGGCTCGGCCCGGTCGATTATGTCGAGGTCTTGAAGAACGGAACGGCGGTGCTTCACGAGTCTCCGCTCTCGGCCGACGCACGGCATTGCTCCCCGATCGGTGGCCCGCCACTGTCCGCCAGGCAACAGCCGCTTCGTCCGGCGGAGGACATTTACACGGTCCGGATCGAATTCGGATGGGACGCGATGACCGCCGAGGCGGTGACCGACTGGAACATCCGGGCAACCGTGACGGGCGGGCGGATACTCGATGTGGCTCCGTGCTTCGCGGGCGGGGGCGGCCCGGACTATGCCCGAACGGGCGGCAGCGGCTCGGAGCCATGCCCGGCGAGCGACGCAGGCCTGATCGACAAACTGAACCGCATCCTCGCCGTATCGCCGGAAGAGGTCGAGCTCGAGTCGTTCACCTCGCGTCGGAATGCCCGGCCGACGAGCGCGGTCGTGCTCCGGCTCGTCGGGAATCCGGAGACACAGGTCGCAATCGATGCAGAGAGCGAACGCGAGGGCGCGTCGAACTCGTGTCGGCTCTCGGCCGACCTGGGCGAGCTGCTCCACAGGGACGAATGGCGGTGCATCTCACAGACGTTTTCCGCCCCGAAGATTCGACTCGGCCAGGCGTATCATCACAGCAAGACGCGGTTCTCGCTCGCCTGGACCGACCCCCGGCCGGGCGAGTCGGATTGGTACCTGGTAAAAGTTCAGCAGAAGAACGGCCACATCGCATGGAGCAGCCCGATATGGTGCAGATGACGGCGAGCACATGCCCTGGCCGACGGAATCCGAGGTAAGGAGGCGAACATGCTCCAGATATGTATCAATGGCGCGGCGGGCCGGATGGGCAGGCGCCTTGTCGCACTCGTAGCCGAGGCAGGCGACCTGGAACTGGCCGCGGCCCTCGAGGCCGAAGGACACAAGGCATGCGGACGCGACGCGGGCGAGGTGGCCGGAGTCGGCCCCCTCGGCGTCCCGATTACCACGACCATCGAAAGAAGCCCCGATGTCGCCATCGACTTCTCGGAACCGGCGTCCGCGGTGGCTCGGGCGGCGGAGTGTGCGGATGTGGACGCAGCACTCGTGATCGGGACAACCGGGCTGGACGCCGACCAGGTCGCCCAACTCGAAGCAATCGCCCGGAGCGTCCCCTGTGTGTTCGCTCCGAACATGAGCGTCGGGATCAACGTGCTCGCCAACCTCGTCAGGCAGGCGGCCGAGGCGCTGGGGCAGGAATACGACATCGAGATTGTCGAGGCACATCACCGCTTCAAGATGGACGCCCCAAGCGGCACCGCACTGCAACTCGGCCGAGCCGCAGCCGAAGGGCTGGGCGAACACCTCGACGAGGTCGCCGTGTATGGCCGAAATGGGATGACCGGCGAGCGACCGACCGGCGAGATCGGCATCCACGCCGTCCGGGCGGGCGACATCGTCGGCGAGCATACCGTGACGTTCGCTACCCTGGGCGAGCGGATCGAATTGCGGCATACGGCCCACAGCCGCGACACGTTCGTCCGGGGAGCGCTCCGTGCCGCACGGTATGTCGCCGACAGACCGCCCGGCCTGTACTCGATGCAGGATGTGCTCGGGTTGTGACCCGCCGGACGACGCCGGAGCTCTTGCGGACCAAATCGGCCGCCGGGCAGGTCGAGGGCAGGGCAGGGGACCAACCGGCAGATCAGTCGGGGAGTACGCGGAAGGATACGGCGTTTGAGCCGACGATCCCGGTGACCAGGGGGACGATTGAACGTTCTCCCAACTGCTCGAAATCTCGGTCGGTCAGGTCGGGCCGGATGGCGATGATGTCGAACGGGTTGCGATAGATCATGCGGGCCTGGTAGCGGCCCGGGGTCAACTCCCACCTGGGGTCTTCCGGTGCGATCGTGTAGAAACTTCCGACAAATCCGCCGGGCGGAACTCGGGCATAGTTGCCGCTTGCCCGTTGGCGTCCTTCTTCCTCGGTCAGCCAGTCGGACCGCTCGAACCTGCCGTCCTCGCTCAGGATTTCAATCATCACCAGCCAGCCCGGCTGAAACTCGTTATGGACATAGAGTTCTTCGTCCGACTGATTGACGAGCGTGAACTCGATTGTCAGGGCAGAATCCAATGCCACCCGGTGCTCGGCGTCCGTTATCCGCAGTCGAGCGGCGAGTTTCCTCGCGGCCTCTCCCTGGCCCTCGATTTCCCGGAAGACCAGCCGGTCGCCGGTCGTCCTGCAGCCGATCGCAGTCAGGACGAGGCACAGGATGCATATCGGCTTGCTCATTTGTTTCTCAAGTCCTTATGTTCGACCATATGAGTATAGAACGGAAGTGGTAGAGCGGCAAGTGTCATCCCTTCTTGTTTGCTCCGGCTGCCGTGGTGACGGCCCTTGACATAGCGGCGAAAAGCCGGATAATGCCGCGAAATCGAGTCAGGCCGTTGCAATGATGCGCGCCGACGGCCCGGCCATCAGACCAAAGCAGCTTGCTTGCACGAACCCCCAATGGACCGTTTGCACACAGTTGCCCGACAGCCGACATCCGGACGGAGAAGCAGATGAATGTTGAAGAAATCACCATAAAAAATCTGGACCTGGATGAATTCATAGCGGATCAGACGGAGAATATCCGGGCACAAGTGGGCGACGAAGTAGCGATAAACGCACTATCCGGGGGCGTCGACTCCGCCGTGGTCACACTTCTCGGCCATCGGGCACTGGGCGACCGACTGAAGACCTACTTCGTGGACAGCGGCCTGATGCGCCAGGGGGAAGTCGAGCAGACCGTGAACCTGTTCGCCGAGTTCGGGGTCGAGGTCCACGTTGTGGATGCCCACAACGAGTTCTTCGCCGCACTGCGAGGGCTCACGGACCCCGAAGAAAAGCGGGAGAAAGGCATCACCGAGGTTTTTTACAAAGACATCTTCGCCCGCCTGATCAAGGAGACCGGGGCCAGGGCGCTGCTGCAAGGGACGAACTATACCGATGCCGAGGAGACGAAAGCGGGGATCAAGCGCCAGCATAACGTGTTCGAGCAGATCGGGATCGACCCACAGGAAGCGTTCGGATACCGGGTCATCGAGCCGATCATCGAGCTTCGCAAGCCGGCCATCCGCGCTCTGGCGAGGGCCTTGGGCTTGCCGCCCGAAGTGAGCGATCGGCCGCCGTTCCCGGGTCCCGCCCTGGCGGCCCGGGTGATCGGTGAGGTCACGCCCGAGCGGGTTGATATCGTTCGGAGGGCGACGACCATCGTCGAGGCGGAACTCGCTGACACCGGCGCCTTCCAGTACCTGGCGATTCTTCACGAGGACCGGGTGACAGGAGTCCGTGACGGGAAGCGAGATTTCGGACTCCAGATCGAGGTTCGGTGCTGGGAAAGCACAGACGCTGCGACCGCTACCCCGACCGAACTACCGTTCGCTACGCTGCGAAATCTGGCCGACCGAATTACCAACGAAGTGCCCGACGTGGTCAGCGTGACGTACAACGTGACATCCAAACCGCCCAGTTGCATCGAGGCGGTATAAATTGCAATCGAGAGTCGGCGCCGGGTCCGAACGTACGACGGATCCGGCCAGCCGAGAGAGAACGACGAGAACCGCAATCCGAGGATATTGAATGCCCCGACGTGACGACATCCACAAGATCATGATCATCGGGTCCGGCCCCATCATCATCGGCCAGGCCTGCGAGTTCGACTATTCCGGCACCCAGGCGTGCAAGGCACTGCAACAGCTCGGATATGAGATCGTTCTGGTCAATTCCAACCCAGCAACCATCATGACCGATCCGGAGATGGCCGATCTGACCTACATCGAGCCGCTCACACTGGAGACCGTGGAGGAGATCATCGCCCGTGAGCAGCCCGACGCTCTGCTGCCCAACCTGGGCGGGCAATCGGCACTGAACCTTGCATCTGAACTCCACCAGAACGGTACGCTGGACAAGTTCGGAGTCAAGATCATCGGCGTCCAGGTGGACGCAATCGAGCGAGGCGAAGACCGGATGTCGTTCAAACAGGCGATGAACGACCTGGGGCTGGAACTGCCCCGAAGCGAGATCGCCTATAGCGTCAAAGAGGCAGAGGCCATAGCCGAGAAGCTCGGCTATCCGGTCGTGGTCCGGCCGGCCTATACCATGGGCGGGACCGGTGGCGGTCACGTGTATAACGTCGAGGAGCTTCGCGAGGTTGCCGCACGGGGCATCACGGCGAGTCGCGTCGGCCAGGTCCTCATCGAGGAATCGGTGATGGGCTGGGAGGAACTCGAGCTGGAAGTGGTCCGAGACTCGAAGGGGCAGATGATCACCGTCTGCTTCATCGAGAACATCGACCCTATGGGCGTTCACACCGGCGATTCGTTCTGCTCGGCACCCATGCTCACCATCGACGAGGAATTGCAGCGCCGACTCCAGGACATCGCTTATCGAATCGTCGAGGCGATTGAGGTGATTGGCGGGACAAACGTTCAACTCGCCCACGATCCGGAGACCGACCGGGTAGTCGTGATCGAGATCAACCCGCGTACCTCGCGTTCGTCGGCACTCGCCTCGAAGGCGACCGGGTTCCCCATTGCCCTGATCTCGGCCAAACTGGCCGTCGGCCTGACACTGGATGAAATTCCGTACTGGCGCGACGGGACCCTGGAGAAGTACACGCCGTCGGGCGATTACGTGGTCATCAAGTTTGCACGCTGGGCGTTCGAGAAGTTCCAGGGCGTTCAGGACAAACTGGGCACGCAGATGCGGGCGGTCGGCGAGGTGATGAGCATCGGGCGAACGTATAAGGAAGCGTTTCACAAGGCGATCCGGTCACTGGAAATCAACCGGCACGGCCTGGGGCACGCCAACAATTTCGACGGCCTGCCGCTGGACGAATTGATGGCCCGCTTGAGCGAACCCTCAAGCGAGCGGCACTTTTTAATGTACGAAGCGCTTCGCAAAGGAGCAAGCGTGGAAGAACTGAATGCCAAGACCCACATCAAACCATGGTTTATCGAACAAATGAAAGAACTCGTCGAGTTGGAAGAAAAAATTCGTGCCTGTAAGGACGGCGAACTGTCGGACGAACTCCTGAAACAGGCGAAAAAGGACGGATTCTCGGACAAATACCTGGCCGAACTGCTGGAGGTCCCGGAGAAAGAAATCCGAGACCAACGGGAAATACTGGGCCTGAGCGAGGGGTGGCAACCCGTCCCCGTGAGTGGAACAGACGATGCGGCGTACTACTATTCCAGCTACAACACCGACAATGCGTCCAACCCGACTCAGTCCGGGAAAAAGGTGATGATCCTCGGCGGCGGACCGAATCGGATCGGGCAAGGCATCGAGTTCGACTATTGCTGTGTGCATGCCGCCTTCGCCTTGCGCGACATGGGTTACCAGACGGTGATGGTCAACTGTAACCCGGAGACAGTGAGCACCGACTACGACACGTCCGACAAACTGTACTTCGAGCCGCTGACCGTCGAAGACGTGCTCCAGATATACGAGAACGAGAAGCCGGAGGGTGCGATCGTCCAGTTCGGCGGCCAGACACCGCTCAACATCGCCCACGAACTGGAACAGGCGGGCGTCCGCATCCTGGGCACCTCCGTCGAGACCATCGACCTCGCCGAGGACCGCGACCAGTTCCGGCAGATCATGGATGAGCTGGGCATCCCGATGGCGGAATCGGGCATGGCCAGCCACTTCGACGAAGCACTCGAGATCGCACGCCAGATCGGCTACCCGCTGATGGTCCGCCCGTCATACGTGCTGGGCGGGCGCGGGATGGAGATCGTGCACGACGAAGAGATGCTCCGGAACTACGTCACGACCGCCACCGAGGTCACACCGGACCGCCCGATACTCATCGACAAGTATCTCGAAAACGCGGTCGAAGCCGAGGCCGACGCAATCGCCGATGGGACCGACGCGTACGTGCCCGCCGTGATGCAGCACATCGAGCAGGCCGGTGTCCACTCCGGCGACTCCGCCTGTGTCATCCCGCCCACGACCATCCCCCAGGAACATCTGGACACCATCTACAATTATACCATCACCATCGCCCGGCGGATGAACGTGGTCGGCCTGATGAACATGCAATATGCAATCCACCAGGGAAAGGTGTACGTGCTCGAGGCCAACCCCCGAGCGTCGCGAACCGTCCCGCTGGTGTCGAAGGTGTGCGGGCTGTCGATGGCCCGGATCGCGACCCAGATCATGATGGGCAAACCTCTGGCCGAGTTTGACCTCAAAGATCGCAAAATCCGCCACTACGGTGTGAAGGAAGCCGTCTTCCCCTTCCCGATGTTCCCGGAAGTCGATCCGCTCCTCGGCCCGGAGATGCGCTCGACCGGCGAGGTCCTCGGAATGGCCGACTCGGCCGGCCTCGCATTCTACAAGGCCCAGGAGGGGGTCAAACACCGCCTGCCGACTGAGGGTACCGTCCTGATTAGTGTGTGCGAGCGAGACCGTGACGAGCAGACCGCCCGAATGGCACAGCAGTTCCAGGAGATGGGCTTCACCATCAAGGCGACCGACGGCACCCGCGCCTTCCTCGCCGAGCGCGGGGTCAGGGCACAGCCCATCCGGAAGCTCAACGCAGGTCGGCCCAACATCCTCGACGGCATAAAAAACCACGAGATCGACCTCATCATCAATACGCCCGTCGGTAAGCTCAGCCAGCATGATGACTCATACTTGCGAAAAGCCGCCATCCGGCACGGCATCCCCTACATTACCACCGTTGCCGCAGCCGTTTCGGCAGCCGAGGGCATCGGGGCCAGGAAGAAGGGGCACGCCCCGGTCAAGTCGTTGCAGGAATACCACGCCGAGATCAAGTAGTGTCGCTCTCGTAGAACAGAACAGTTCGGAAACCGGACCCGGCGGGCTCCGATTTATGACATGGGTTCCGTAATCCGTTACGTGAACGGTATCAGGCCGGTTGGGCTGACATCATAGCGCCGGCCGCCTACGACAAGGGCTGCAAGCGCGTCCGACTCGACTCCCTCATATGAGATGCCGGCCCCCGTGTTCACCATGATCCGGTCCTCGCCGATCCTCGCCGCCTCGGTCTCGCCCGACTGCTCGGTCTCTACTGTCGTCGGCTCGGGCCCTGCGTGGCCCGGACAAAGCACCACCCCGAGCGCTTTCGGTCGGTCGTCCACTCCGCACAGAGTAAAACGCAGATGGTACTGGTCGTACCAGCGGGCGCTGTCCTTCACTTCCATCGGCGGCGGGTCCCATCCTTCGGTCAGTGTGAAGAACGCGTTATGGTGGTACAGGAAGTGCCCGTTGAGGATGGAACCGTCTCGATCCAGGCGAAACGCACGCCGGTTTTCGTCCATGTCGAACGACTCCCAGGAGTGGATGTTCCACTGCAGACAGGAGGAGATACCCGCCCTGGGCCGTACTTCATCGATCATGGCGAAACATTGGCTGGCCTTGAGGAAGACCACGTGCCTGCGGCACCGGTCG
>PWKM01000099.1 GCA_003559755.1 Planctomycetota bacterium | reverse complement strand
TCCATTCACCTCGTTGGTGCGGCTGTTTGGCTGATTTTTCTGCCGCCATTTTAACAGCTCAGCACCAACGAGGCCATTTTCATTCGATCCCCCAAAATGCTAACGCAGAATCCGGGCATCCCGCCCGGCGGGCAATCGAGAGTGCGGTGCCGGGCCGGCCGCGCCCGCCTGTCAGGCCGTCGGGCGGCCGGTGGTCCCGTTGGCCGCGGGCAGCCATTCGTTCTGCCAGCGGTCCTCGATCTTCGCCCGCCAGGTCTCGGCGGCCGCTGTCAGGTCTGCGGTCAACTCGGGGTGGATGTCCTTCAGGTTGCGGCTCTCGGCGGGGTCTTCGGCGAGGTCGGCGAGGTGTACCGCATCCTCGGGCGGTGCGCCCTCGTCGAGCCGTCCGTTGAGGACGAGCTTCCACCGGCCCCGGCGGACTGCCGTCTGATCGTTCATCTCCCAGAATATGTCGTCGTGGGGGGATGGCCCGCCGTCGGCGACCATCGGCAGGATGTCCGCCCCATCGAGCTCGTAATCGCCGAGCGTCCCCCCGGCGGCTCGCAACGCGGTGGGAAAGACATCCATCGACGCGGCCGGCTCGCGGACCACCCGCCCGGCGGGGATGCGGGCGGGCCAGCTCATGAGGGCGGGCACCCGGATGCCGCCCTCGAACAAGCTGAACTTCTCGCCCTTGAACCCGCCGGTCGTGCCGCCGTGATACGGCACCTCGGTCCCGTCGAGCCAGTTCGTCACCTCGCGGGACGGCCCGTTGTCCGAGGTAAAGACGACGAGGGTATCGTCGGCGACGCCCCGCCGTTCGAGCTCGGCCATCACCGCGCCGACGCCGTCATCGACGGCGCTGAGCATCGCGGCCATGATGCGGCGGTCGGGCGGGAGGCCGGGGAAACGGTCGAGGTATTCCGCCGGGGCGTGCATCGGGTAATGGGGCGCGTTGTAGGGCAGGTAGAGGAAGAACGGGCGGTCGTCGTCGAGGTTGTGCAACCACTCGACGGCCCGGCGGGATATCCAGTCGGTCAGGTACTCGCCGTTGTGCCAGACCTCCTCGCCGTCCTCCCACAGGTCGTGCGTGGGCCAGCTCCGTCCGCCGGCCATCCCCCAGTAGAAGATGTGCGAATAGTAATCGACGCAGCCGGCGAGGAAGCCGGCCCAGTTGTCGAACCCGTGGTCCTCCGGCCGGCTGCCCGGGGCCAGCCCCAGGTGCCATTTCCCGAACATCGCCGTCCGGTAGCCCCGCTGCTTGAGGGCCGAGGCGAGGGTGGGGACGCCCTGGGGCAGCCCGGTCGCCGTGCGATGGCCGGCGAGGATCGACCGGACACCGGCGTTGCCCGGGTAGCGGCCGGTGAGCAGGGCCGCCCGTGAGGGCGAACAGACCGGCGAGTTCGAGTACCAGTCGGTGAATCGCGCCCCGGACGCCGCCAGCCGGTCGAGGTGCGGCGTCTGCAGGTCGGCGGCACCCATACACGACAGGTCGCCGTAGCCCTGGTCGTCAGTCAGGATCACCACGATGTTCGGCTGTGCCATCATACGACTCCTTCCGGCCGCCGTCGGGCACCATCCAATAAGACACGTCGTCGAACTGCATCAGGATGCAGCGGCCGGCAACCTGATTGCAGAACTCAGCGGTCCAGGTTCTATTCTTCCGTTCTCAGTTCTTCCAGCGCCGCCAACATCTCTTTGATGCTTCGGGTGCCCGGAGCCTGGCGGTCTGTATATTCCTCTGCGGCTTCCACACGCTGCAGTTGCTGCTCCAGCAGGGCGATCAGGCGTTCTCGGTGTTTTGTTCCCGGCTCTACAAAAGCCAGATTATCGATTGTACTATCAGCATAAATTACTACTCCCAGATCAGAATCCAGTTCACCGGGCTTCTCGGGTTCCAATTCAACCTGAATGGGGTTCCCGGCTCTAGTGCGTATCGCAACCGTATGACCATTCAGTCCGGCAGGCAAATATCCGTCCTTGAATACCCGGTGGCTAACGATTGAAAGGCGAGTGATGACGCCTTTTCTAGTGCGCCGCTCCCGTCTCACCAGGGCATCCTGCGTGAACTCGCCGCCCGAATTCAGGCGTGCAATTTCGACTCTATAGGTCTGGTACTCGCGGCTCTTCCCGTGCACTGGGATCACGACCTCCTCCTCCGGTGCTTGCTCATAATACGTCATCAATAGAAAGTCGTTGATCGGCTCGCCAGTGTCGGCATACGTCACGAAGATGGTGTTCTCGACGGCGGGCGTGTCCACAACCATCCGCGAGCAACCCGAGATAGCCAGGGCCGCAACAGCGGACAGAAACAAAACGCGCTGCAAAATCAGAGTGTTCATAAGATCCTCTACTGGTTCCCCCCCGATTCGCCCCCTATGTCGAGTTTGCCATGCTCCGACGGCTCGACCAGCGGGACCTCTGCTTCCATCATCCCTTCGAGGAAGAACTCGATGAACGGCCGGCCGGGCTCGGGCGGATGCTCGTCGAACCACTGGGCGACGTCGTGGGCGATCCGCGCACGGGCAATGTTGGGATGGCCCTCGAACCGGGCGAACAGGACCTCGCGGCGGGGAATCTCGACGATCTCGAGCGGCGGCTCCACCTCGGCGTCCCTCTCGATCACGTATCCACCACGGATGCCCACCTCGTCGCCGTCGGGCACTTTCCGAACGTCCCCGTAGTACAGGGCACAGGCGGCCAGCCCGGCCACCTCCTGCTCGGCGAGCAGTTTCTCGACCTTGAGGACCGTCTCGGCGATGTCGGCATAGGTGCCCGGATGGTCCAGGTATGCGATCCGGTAGGGCCCCTGCTCGGTGGTCTCGAGGTGAACGACATTGAACGCGCCGGCCCAATAGCCCGCCAGGAGGAGGATGCCGAGCAGGCCGATCAGCCCTCCGACGGCCAGGATCAGACAGGATTTGAACACGATCGCACCTCACTTCCCGGGCCGTGCTCCAGATGCGGGGTACCGCAGAGCACATATCGCTCGGCCACGTCGGCGTGGCCTTTGGTTCGGTTGCATTGAACTGCGTTCAGTTTGCCCGCCCCCTCTCTCGATACGCCCCCGGGTTCTCGGCGGCGTGGCGGTCCAGCCCGTCCATGATGGCGGTGCAGCTTTGCCGCCACCGGTCCTCGGGCACGTCCTCGGTGATCCCCATGATGACGCCCGCGGGCGATTCGAGCTCGTTCAGCAGCCCGACGGTCGCCTCCTCGACATCTTCGTCCGGCCGCAGGTGGAGCGATGACGGGAAATTGAGCCAGAGCGTCTTGTCGGGCCAGGCCGCTCGTGCCTCGGCCAGCGTCATGTCGGTATCCGGCGCGGGGGTAAACGCCTCGATGTAGTCGAGGTCGGTCTTCGCGATCGACGCGGCGAGCGGCCCGCAGTTGGCGTCGAAATGGCCGCCCAGCAGCTTCCCGTGCTCGTGAAATATCTCGGCGGCCTCGTTATAGTGCGGCAGGTAGTACCGCTCAAAGTCCCGCGGGCCGGTGATCTCGGGCATCACGTTCCCGCCGTAGTTGGCGTGTGTCGCCGGCGATTCGGCGACCAGCGGGTAGAGCCGCCGCCGCTGTTCGACCAGTGCCTCGTACAGGGCCAGCACCTCGTCGCGCCGGTCCATCCACTCGATGCAAAACGTCTCGATGCCCATCAGCTCGCCCGATATGAGCGCCTGGAGCGGTTCGAGCTTCAGCCCGGCCCGGACGATGGCGTCGCCCCCGAACGCCCGTTCCGCCCGGACGAACTCGGCGTAGTCTTCCTCGTACTGCTCATCCTCGATGAAGAACCGCAGCGCTTTGTAGTCGTCCGGCGTCTTGAATAGCTTTTCGCGGCACCAGGACAGGCCCTCGAACCGCTCGTGGAGCGTGGTCAGGACGCCCGCCGGGCTCTCGAACCGGGTCCGGGTGAACCGGTTCCCTGCGTCGTCGTACCAGGCCTCTTCCGTGCGGTGGACGTTGGGGCGGTGCGTCTTCACCGGCGTCCGGCGATCGAGAATGCACATCCCCCGATTCCGCATCTCGCGTTCGGCACGGCACTGCTGGAGCTTGTTCCCATACATGGTGAACGGCACGACGGGGGGCAGCTCGCCGTGGAGGACCGCAAGCACTCGTTCGCGGGGTGTCATACCCTGTTTCTCCTCGCCATGTGCTTCCGGGCTTTCCACGGGGGCGGCCTCTCGGCGGAGTCGCCTTTCGTCCCCGGGAGCATCATACAGTGCGTCTCCGTCGTGCGGCCATCATCGTAAGTTGCCGCCTGCCGTTCGTCAACCTGTGTCGTGGTGCGGCCTCCTCCCGGGTCAAAGTGGAGAGGGGGTCCGAGGTGCGACCGGGCGAACTCCCCGCCGTTCTCGATGTCCCATCGTTTGACAGTCCTCGCCCCGGGCCATACAATCCCGCAATCGCTGCTGGAATACCCGGTCCTCGAAGGAGAGCACAATGGCCAAGGTGACGTTGATGGGGGCGGGCAGTGCGTTCACCCCCCGTTTGTTCTGCGACATCATGCAGATTCCCGACCTCGACGGCGGGACCATCGGACTGGTCGATATCGACCCGGAGCGCCTGCGGCTCAGCGCCGGCGCACTCGGCGTCATCGCCGAGCGGCTGGGCAAGGCGGACAAGTGGAGCATCGAGCCGACGACCGACCGGAAGGAAGCCCTGCCCGGCACCGACTACCTGATCAACTGCATCGAGGTCTCGGGCACCGAGACGGTCCGGCACGACTATCACATCGCCAAGGAGTTCGGCGTCGATCAGTGCATCGGCGACACCACCGGCCCCGGCGGCATCATGAAGGCGTTCCGAACGGTCCCGCCCTGGCTGGAGATCGTGGGCGACGCCGAGGACCTGTGCCCCGACGCGCTCATCCTCAATTACACGAACCCGATGTCGATCATGAGCTTCGCCACCGAGCGGGCCACCGACATGGCATACGTCGGCCTGTGCCACTCGGTCCAGGGCACCGCCAAGAAGCTGGCGGCCTACGCCGGCGTCCCCTACGACGAGATGACGTGGCGGTGCGGCGGGATCAACCACATGGCCTGGTTCACCCAGCTCGAACACGACGGGCGGAACCTGTATCCGGTGCTGCGGGAACGGCTGGAGAGCGGGGCCGAACTCGACGACCAGCCGCTCTACGAGCACGACCCGGTCCGGTTCGACCTGATGCTGCACTTCGGGTATTTCAACACCGAATCGAGCGGCCACATGTCGGAGTACGTCCCCTACTACCGCAAGCGGGACGACCTGATCGACACGTACTGCCGCGAGCGATACAAGGGCGGGCGCGGTTTCTACGCCCGGGAATGGCCGACCTGGCGGCGCGACTACGACGAGCAGCGGCAGCGGATCATCGACGGCGAAGAGGAGCCGAACATCGAACGAAGCCACGAGTTCGCCTGCCGCATCATCGAGGCACACCTGAAGAACCAGCCCGACGTCATACACGGGAGCGTGGAGAACAAGGGCCTGATCGACAACCTGCCGGCGGAGGGCGTGGTCGAGGTCCCGGTGATGGTGGACCGGACCGGCTACAACCCGTGCCGGTTCGGGCCGCTCCCGCCGCAGGTCGCCGCGCTCTGCGATTCGAACATGCGGTCGTTCGAGTGCGCAGTGAAATCGATCCTGGAGCAGGACAGCGACCTGGCCCTCCACGCGCTGCTGCTCGACCCGCTGACGGCCGCGGTCTGCTGCCCGGCCGAGATCAAGGAGATGTTCCTCAAGCTGCTCCGGGCCGAGAAGGACTACATGCCCGGCTACCTGCGGGAAGTCGCCGATGTGTGACTGGCCGCCACCCGATCAGGCCGGATAATGGACTGAAAACCACTGAGGTGAACCTTTGATTGAGAACGAACTCCCTGAGGACCTGAACGAGTCCATCTGCTTCCACGGCCACTTCTGCCCGGGCCTCGCCATCGGGTACCGCGCGGCGAAGATCGGCCTGGACCGGCTCGGCGCAGAACGGGCGGTGGACGAGGAACTGATCGCCATCGTCGAAAACGACACCTGCGCCGCCGATGCCGTCCAATGGCTCACCGGCTGCACGTTCGGGAAGGGCAACTTCTTCTTTCGGGACCACGGGAAACAGGTCTTCACATTCGCGTTGAGGCCGTCAGGCCGGGCAGTGCGTGTGGCCCTGCGGCCGGCCGACGACCGACCCGAACCGAAAGACGACAGCCGCGATGCCGCAGCCGAACTGCTGCTGAGCGGGGACGCCGAACTGCTCTTCAAAATCGAGGACCGGACGATCGACCTCCCGGACACCGCCACCATCCGCGACTCGATCACCTGCGACGAGTGCGGCGAACCGGCGATGTGTACGCGGATCGTCGAGACCGACGGCCGGCGGTTGTGTCGGCCCTGCGCAGCCCGGCATTGACCCCGTGTCCGCCCAGCCCCGCATACCCGCACGACAGGTCGGATGAGATCCGCCCCCCGGCCCCCCATCCCTGCCCGCTTCGGATTGACCCGTCAACGGCTAGGTGCTATCATCAATGTACGACACACAGGAACAAGGAGAGAACAGGATGAGACTGGGCGGGCCGGTTCTGGGTGAGGACAAAAGTCCCGACGGCTGGATCGAGGAACTCCGTGACCTGAAATACTCCGCGGCTTACTGCCCCGTCGGACCTGACGCCGACGACGACACGGTGCGGGCCTACGCCGAGGCGGCAAATGCGGCCGGGGTGGTCATCGCCGAGGTCGGAGCGTGGAGCAACCCGATCAGCCCGGACGAGAACGAACGGGCCGCGGCGCTCGAACGCTGCAAGGAACGGCTCGCACTCGCCGACCGCATCGGTGCCCGCTGCTGCGTCAATATCTCCGGCTCGCGGGGCGAGCAATGGGACGGCCCCCACCCCGACAACCTGACCGACGAGACCTTCGACCTCATCGTCGAGTCGGTCCGCGAGATCATCGACGCGGTCCAGCCCACCCGGACGTATTACACGCTCGAGACCATGCCCTGGGCGTTCCCCGACTCGCCCGACAGCTACCTCCGGCTGATCGAGGCGATCGACCGCGACCGGTTCGCCGTACACCTCGACCCGGTCAACCTGGTGTGCAGCCCCCGGCGGTACTTCCGGAACGGCGACCTGATCCGGGAGTGTTTCGACAAGCTCGGCCCGCACATCAAAAGCTGCCACGCCAAGGACGTGCTCCTTGCCGACTCGCTGACCACACACATCGACGAGGTCCGGCCGGGGATGGGCGCGTTGGACTACGCCGTGTTCCTCACCGAGCTCGACCGGCTGGACTCCGACGTCCCGCTGATGCTCGAACACCTCGGCTCGCCCGTCGAGTACGTGATGGCGGCCACATACGTCCGGTCCGTCGCAAAAGACATCGGCGTCGCCATCCGATAAGGCAGCACGTCCCCTCCACACCCCCGAATCTATTGAACCGGGCGAACGATTCCGTATGATGTGGCCGGAAATGACAAAGCAGAACGGACGAGCCGGAAGGCCACAAGGCCGCGGCGTCACCCTCGGCGATAGAGCCCGGCCCGTCCCCTGTTCATCGAAGCTCGACCGCGCACTGCGAGGACCAGACACATGGGCATGACAATCACGGAGAAGATACTGGCGGCACACGCCGGCAAGGATGTGGTCCGCCCCGACGAGTTCGTTTATGCGAACGTCGATATGGCGTTGGGCAACGACATCACCGCCCCGCTCGCCATCCGCGTCCTGGAGGAGACGGGCATCAACCAGGTGTTCGACCGGAACCGGATCGCGCTGGTGCCCGACCACTCGACGCCGAACAAAGACATCAAGGCGGCCGAACTCTGCAAGCAGATGCGCAACTTCGCCCGCCGCCACGAGCTGACCCATTACTGGGAGGTCGGGCGCGTCGGCATCGAACACGTCCTCCTGCCCGAGCAGGGGGTCGTCGTGTCCGGCGACGTGGTCATCGGCGCCGATTCACACACCTGCACCTACGGGGCGCTCGGCGCGTTCTCGACCGGGGTGGGCAGCACCGACCTGGCCGCCATCATGGCGACCGGGCAGGTGTGGCTCCGAGTCCCCGACCAGCTCAAGTTCGTGTTCTCGGGCAAAGCCGGGCCGTGGGTGGGCGGCAAGGATCTCATCCTCTACACCATCGGCCAGATCGGCGTCGACGGAGCGCTCTACAAGTCGATGGAGTTCGACGGCGAGGCGATCCGGGCGCTGGGGATGGACGATCGGTTCGCCATGTGCAACATGGCCATCGAGGCGGGCGGCAAGAACGGGATCATCGCCCCCGACGATATCACCCGCGAGTATGAAGAAGGACGGGCCGAGCGGGAGCCGACCTACCTGCAGAGCGACCCCGACGCCGAGTACGAGCAGGTGTTCGAGTGGGACGCATCGACCATCGAGCCGCAGGTCGCCATGCCCTCCCTCCCGTCGAACAGCCATCCGGTCAGCGAGTGCGCCGGCATCCAACTCGACCAGGTGGTGATCGGCTCGTGCACGAACGGGCGGATGGCCGACCTCCGCATCGCGGCCGACCTGCTGGCGGGGCGCCAGGTCGCGCCGGACGTCCGGCTCATCATCCTGCCCGGCACCCAGGCCATCTACAAACAGGCGATCGACGAGGGGCTGGTCGACGTGTTCATCGACGCCGGCGGCGTGTTCTCGACGCCGACCTGCGGGCCGTGCCTGGGCGGGCACATGGGCGTGCTGGCCGACGGCGAACGGGCTCTGGCGACGACCAACCGCAACTTCGTCGGCCGGATGGGCCATCCGAACAGCGAGGTGTACCTCAGCGGGCCGGCCGTCGCGGCCGCCTCCGCCGTCGCGGGCGAGATCATCCACCCGGATAACCTCGCGTAGCGGCGGACAGCGGAACGACTGCCCGGCTACGGCCCCTCCCGGTGGTCGTCCTCGTAGTGGTCCTCGTACTCGTAGGTGTCCCACCGATCGTACGAGTCGCGGGCCGGGGCGTCCCACATCTCCGGTGCATACTCCTCCGCCAGTTCCAGCAGCCGCTCGATCATCCGGTCGCGGATGGGCGTGTGCGATTGCACCTCCGGCAGCGGCTCGTCAGGCGTGGTTCGGACGAGCTTGAAGGCGATGTCGCCCCGGAACGGGGGCACCTCGATCTCGACCGCTCCGCCGGTCACTGTCACCCGGCGCGTCGCCGTGACCACCCCGTCATAGGTGTCCCAGAACTCGACCCGGTACGGGCCGTCGGTCAGGCCCTCGAGCTCGATGGTGACATCGCGGCGCGGCTCGCCGGTCGGCGCGAAGTTCGCCAGTGTGTAGGCGGCCTCGAACAGCCAGCCGAGCGCCCGCTCGCGCCCGGAGAGCACATAGCCCTGGACGGGCGGGGTGCGCCAGTAGGAGTCGAACAGTTGGACCACGTCGTTCTTCAGCGGGCGGGGGTCTTCGCCCTCGAGGAACCGGCTGATCCCGGTCAGCCGGAAGAACAGGTCGTTCTCGCGAAGATACCGGTCCCACCACCAGTTCATCGCCGTGCCCGCCGAGCCGGAGAACACGCCCATCCACAAGCTGTTGTGGACGTGCAGGCCGTCGGGATCGACCGGCCAGGCCGCATCGGCGTTCCGGTCGAAGTAGCTGTGGTCGTGGCCCAGGCCGTACTCGCCGATCAGCACCGGCTTGCCCAGCCGGCCCGGCTCGACGGCGCCCATCTGGTCCTCGATCGGCCTCGCCCGGATGCCGTAGAAGGAAGAGGGGCTGGCCTGGTAGTAGTGGACCTGTCGAAAGTCGTGGTTCTCGAGCCGAAACGCATCGTCGCGGTACGACGAGGCGTAGCTGGTGGTCACCATCCGTCCGGTCGGGTCGATCTGCTTGAGGTAGCGGGCCATCTCGTCGTGCCAGGCGGTGACCACCGGCTCCGAGTACCCGTCGGTCAGGTCCACCTCGTTCCACAACTCCCAGGCGAAGAGGTTCGGCGAATAGCCGTACCGGGCGACGAGATAGCGTGCCCGCCTGCGGAACAGCTCCCG
>PWKM01000052.1 GCA_003559755.1 Planctomycetota bacterium | reverse complement strand
GGGCGGTGGTCGCGGCGAGCGATGAGCGGGTTCGAGCCGCCGTAATCGATTGTTCCTTCACCTCATATCGGAGGATGGCCGCCCATGCCCTGCGGCTGAATCCCGTCACCCGCATGGTCGCGCGCCCGCTGGTTGGGCTGCTTATTGCCTCCGGGTATGATCCCATCGACCACGTCAGCGAGATTGCACCCCGCCCCGTTCTGTTTGTCCACGGCGCCGCCGACGAGTTGGTGCCAAAGGAGATGACCCGCGAACTCTATCAGGCGGCAGGCGAGAACGCAGAGTTATACCTGGTCGAGGGGGCGGGGCATCTGGATGCATACATGACCGCCCCGGTTGAATATCCCAACCGGATCAGCCGCTTCTTCGCCGATGCGTTCGCCGAGTCCGAATAGGGGCATCCGTCGATTCCAGCGAGTCGCGTCCCCACCTTCTTGCCCCTGATTTCACGCCGTGCCCGCCATCATTGACAGCGTTCGGGAAATGCATAAGATGAGCGGGCGTTGGGCAGGGCGGCCGGACAACCCGCCGGGCTGAGCACGCGCGTTTACCCGGCAGGGGCGGAAACGCCTGTTGGTGGAAGAGGTTGTCGCGGACCGTCGGCTTTTGATATTGAGATGGACTGTTCCTGTAACGAACGGAGGAGAGAATCGTGGCTGACCTTACTATCAAATCGGCGGCGGAGTGCAAGTATGACGAGGTCTCGCTGGGCGAGGTCATGCTCCGCATCGACCCGGGCGACATCCCGACGGCCCGGGCACGCACCGCCCGGCTGTGGCAGGGCGGCGGTGAGACGAACGTCGCCTGCGGGCTGGGTTATTGCTTCAATATGCGGACCGCCGTGGTCACCGCCCTGGTCGACGACGGGATCGGCCGCAACATCGAGAACCAGATGCGCGAGTGCGGCGTCGATACCTCGCACATCATCTGGTTCAAAACCGACGGAAAGGGCGAGTTCTCGACGGACAAGAAGGGGACGATCTGCAACGGCGTCAACTTCACCTGGAGCGGCAAGGGCGTCGTCCCGTCGATCACCGAATACTACCGGGCACACACCGCGATCCGCGAGCTGAAGCCGGGCGACGTGGACTGGAAAGCCCTGTTCCCCCAGGGCGTGCGGTGGTTCCACACCGGCGGCATCTACACCCTCATCTCGCCCACCTCGGCCGACGTCGCTCTCGAAGCGATGCTGGCGGCCGGCGAGGCCGGGACGGTCCGTTCGTTCGACCTCAACTATCGGTCGAAGGTCGAGCCGAACAAGGACCGGGCTCGCGAGAACAACAAGAAGATCGTCGCCCAGACCGACTTCCTCGTCGGCAACCAGGGCGACTTCAGCGATGCCCTGGGCGAGGAACTCGACCGCCCGGTCGGCAAGGACGAACCGTTCGACGTGTGGCTCGATCTCTACTCGGCAATGCTCAAGCGGGTGGCGGACAAATACCCGAACCTCAAGCTCATCGGGACCCAGCTCCGAGCGGCACTCAGCGCCGACAAGATCAACTGGGGCGCGGTCCTCTACGATACCGCCGAGGACAAGCTGCACCTGGCGGTGACCCGCGAGGAGGTCGAGATCGCGGACCGGACCGGCGGCGGCGACTCGTTCGCATCCGGCGTGGCCGCCGCACTCCTCAACGGCAAGGACCCGGCCGACGCCGTCCAGTGGGGCGCCGCTCACGGCATCTGCGTCCAGGCGACCCCGGGGGACACCTCGATGGTCAAACAGGCCGACGTGCTCAAGGAGGTCGACCGGGCGTTGTCGGGCGGCGGCGTCAGCGCAATGAGATAACAGGCCGCGAACGAAACCGGCGGAGGGGAGACGGGAGGGGCCCGCCCCTCTCTTCTCCCTCTCTCCAATATCGCATCAAAAACAAGGAGACAGAAATGGCGCACGAGCGTAACAGAGGCCGGACGGACGAGATGATCCGCAAGAGCGGCGTGTGTGTGGTGATGAACAAGAGCCACATCAAGAAGCCGGAGCACATGGTGACCACGATGAAGGCGGTGTACGATTTCGGATACGTGGCCGAGGTCACGTTCCGCATCGAGGAGGGCATCGTCCGCGAGGCGATGCAGGAGCTGGTCGAGCTGCGGGACCAGGCACCGGCCGACAAGCCGTTCGTGCTCGGCGTGGGCAGCGTAATCAACCCCCGGGAGCTCGAATCGGCGATCGACATGGGCTTCGATATGATCGTCGCACCCGGCAACGTCATGGGCGGTTACGGCGAGGGCGTCGAGTTCATCCGCATGGCCCACGAGGCGAACTGTTTCGCCGCGCCGGCCATCTTCACGCCGACCGAGTTACAGTACTTCGTCGAGCGCGAGGACGAGATGGAGATTCCCGACGCGATGAAGGTCTTCCCCGCCAACACCCACGGCCCGAAGGGGCTGTCCGGCCTGCTCGCTCCCTACGTCCGCGACCGGCACAACGGCCGCATCGTGATGCCCACGGGCGGGGTGAACTATAGCACCGGCTCGGAGTACATCAAGGCCATCTCCGGGCGCGGCTACTTCCCCGTGCTGGGGATGTCCGCCCCGCTGGCGGGCGTGGTCGAAGCGGGCAAACCGGGCGACGCCGAGGTCGTCACCCAGTCGCTCAAGGACTTCACCGCCCGGTTCGAGGCAGCGAAAAAGGAGGCGGGGCTCGAGTAACTCCGGACCCGCGACTGCCGGAACCTGACTGACAGCCGATGACCGACGTTCGATAGCCAACCATGGTAAGGAGGGCTGGTATGAGCACCAGAGTGGAAGACCTGTTCAGCATCTCGGGCAAAGTCGTGGCCGTGACCGGCGCGGCGGGGGTGCTGTACTCCAACATCTCGGAGGCACTGGCCGAGAACGGGGCGAAGGTGGCCCTGCTCGACATCCTCGGCGATAAGACGGCGGAACTCGCCGAGGAGATAAACAATGCCGGCGGCGAGGCCATCGGCATCGAGTGCAGTGTCCTGGACGCCGATCAGATTCAGGCGGCGCTGCAGCAGATCATCGGAGCGTGGGGCCGGTGCGATGTCCTGCTCAACGGGGCGGGCGGCAACCAGAAGGCGGCGACCGTCCCTCCCGACGGGGTGTTCACCGAACTGTCGCCCGACGCCCTGGGCCGGGTGTTCGCCCTGAACTACACGGGCACGTTCCTCCCCTCCCAGATATTCTGCCGGCATTTCGCCGAACGGGGGACCGGCTGCATCATCAACACGTCGTCGATGGCGGCACTCGCCCCGCTGACCAATGTGCCCGGCTACTCGAATGCCAAGGCGGCGGTCAGCAACCTCACTCGCTGGCTGGCGGTCCAGGTCAAGGTGGACTTCCCCGACGCCGACATTCGGGTGAACGAGATCGCGCCCGGCTTCCTGGTCACCACCCAGAACAGGGGGCTGCTCTATGCCGACGAGGAGTGCACGGAACTGACGCAGCGCGGCCACTCAATCATCTCCCATACACCGCAGGGCCGGTTCGGCGAGCCGCTCGAACTCGTCGGCGGGCTCATCCTGCTGATGTCCGAGGCGGGCAGCTTCATCAACGGGGTGACCCTCCCCATTGACGGCGGGTTCGACGCCTACTCCGGTGTCGGACCGCTCGACGAGAAGAAGAAGTAAGCGGTCCGCCCTGCCGCTCGGCTCCTCAATCTGTACGGACATAAAAAAACCGGCCCTGTCGTTCTCGACAGGGCCGGATGCGGTTGTTGAAATGGGAGTTATTCGGGCATCGGCGGGAGCATCGGCTCTTCTTCGACCTCGCCACCGAGTGCTTCAACGACCTGCTCGGTCAGGTCCAACGTGTCGATGCCTTCCGCAGTCCAGGCAACTTCCAGCGCGACGACCTGAACATTGGCCGCCTCGGCGATGCCGGGCAACTGCTCCTCGACGTCTTCGTAGAACTTGTCGATGACCTCTTGCTGCTTCTGCTGAAGCTGCTGCTGAATCTGTTGCATTCTCTGGTGGTTGCCCTCCTGCTGGGCCTCAGCCATTTGCGGCTGTGCCTCCTGGAAGGCCTCCATCAGTTCCTGCCGGCCGGGGTAGGTCTGGAAGACCTGCTCGAGGTCATAGGTCCCGACTTGGGTGACCCCTCCTCCATGCTGGTCGGCCCGTGCGTCCGGCTGGCTGACCAACGTCATTGCGAGGGCTGCGACCGCGACCACGCCGACGACGGCGAAAAATCGCATGGCAAATCTGTGCTTCTGAACAGTACTCATGCTGCGTTCTCCTTCTGTTGTGACCGGAAAAACGGCTGATACATGACGAAGCGGACAAGCCCGCCAGCCCGTAGAGCCGAGGTCTGTGTCCGCCCGTCAACGTAAAGGTGAAACTGGGTGCTATATTCGATTAGTCTTCAGGGAACAGGGGGATATCGTCCTCCCCATCCTCGTCCTCCTCTACTTCGGGGAACGGATCCGGAATGTCCTCGACGTCCGGAGGGTCCGGAAGGTCTTCCGGCTCCTCGACCTCGGGTTCCGGGAGTTCCTCAACGGGCGGTTCCAACGGCTCCTCACGTTCGGGGCAGCCGAGTGTAAACACTCCCATCGCCATCACCAAAACCAACAGAGCCACTGTCACTTTTCTCCACATCATTGCTGCGTCCCCTTTCCTATCAAGAAAACGATCCTTACCTGCCGTTATCGTAAACACTACGACAACGGCCTACCAGGTACTGCTCGGAATCCTCACCTCCTCGAGAAACTAGCACTGGTACATGTTACTGCGGGCACCATGACATGTCGATATTGGTCGGCGCTCACAGCACCACCCCACCCTGCGGAGAGCAAGGATGGGACCTGAAATATTACGTTTGACGCCGTCACGCACAACGTCTTTCTGCCTTCCTCGACAGTCAGGAACGTTCGACAACTCTACCCGTATAATACGATTAGGAGCCGGTGTGTCAAGCACTCTCTTGATTTTTTGCCCCGCGAGTCGCTTCGCGGCAGAGCAAAAAAGCGAACAAGCGGCCCCGGAGAGAGCTGTCCCCAATGGCTCTCGGGGCGCCCGGCTGGCTCATTCTCCGGGCGAATGGCAGCGGTTCATGCGAGCATTTCCTTGATCCTTGCGACATCGGGCACGCTGCCGGCGACCTTGACCTCGCCGTCGACGACCAGAGCGGGCGTCATCATCACGCCCATCTTTGTGATCTCGCTCACCTGCGATACCTTTTCAAGTCGATATTCGAGACCGAGTTCCTCGGCGGCCGCCTCGGTGTTCGCGGCCAGCTTCCTGCACTTCGGACATCCCGTCCCGAGAATCTGCAATTGCTTCATCGTTCTCCTCCTCAAACACGGACATTAAAACAAAGCTCCATACAGCAGCCCCGAGACCGTCGCCATCACCACCACCAGCGAACAGAAGACCACCGTCTTGCGAGTGCCCATGATGCTGCGGATCACGAGCATGTTCGGCAGTGAGAGGGCCGGCCCCGCCAGGAGCAAAGCCAGGGCAGGCCCCTTGCCCATCCCCGCACCGATCAGCCCCTGCAGGATCGGCACTTCGGTCAACGTGGCAAAGTACATGAACGCGCCGAAGATGCTGGCGAAGAAATTGGTCCACACCGGCCACACTGACCGGACCGCCCCGGCAAGGGGGCCGCCGTCCCAGCCGGTGATCTCCAGCATCGCATCGGGGTGCTCGCCCACGAGCATCTCGACGTACCGGGCGGGGATCAGCCCGGCGTACCCCGGTCGCCCCAGCAGAAAACCGGCGATCAACACGCCGACGAACAGCAGCGGCAGGATCAGTTTGGCGAAGTCCCACGTGGCAGCGAACCACTCCTCGCCCTCGCCCCTGCTGGTCGCCAGGATCACCGACAGCCCGATCGCCCCCGCCGAGAACGGGATCAATACCCACAGGCCGTCGGCGGGCAGAAGGACGGCCAGGGCGGCCGGGGGGACCGCCGCCACCGCCACCTTCCACCAGGCGATGTGGAGCCAGAAGACCAAAATCAATGCAAAACCCGCCGCGAAAGCCGTCGTCAGCAGCCACTTGTTCTGCCACAGGAACGCCCATACGCCGGGCACCGGCCGCCGATTGTCCAGAAAATGGCCGGCCGGGACCTCGATGTCCCAGGAGCCGTCGGCGGGGGCGCCCTCCGGCCTCAGTGTGTAGGTGGCGTCCGGCTCGCTCGGGTCGAATGGGGCCATGACGATGTCAACGCGGATTTCCCGCTCCCGTTCCGCCTCGTAAAACCAACTGGCCGACTTCCCGGGAGTTGCGAACGCCATCACCCCGCTCGTCGGACAGCAAACCGTCTCGCCGCCGCCCGGCTCTCCCCAGTTCGCGAACGCGAGCACACCGATCATCACGAAGAAAAACAGCGCATTTTTCCACAGCGGACGGGAAACTTCCGGCTCGGGCATGGCCATCTGCCCGTCGGCTTTCTCCAGCTCCTCCTTGCGGTAGATCGTGTGCATGATGAGGCCGATGACCACCGAAAACACGACCGCCCCGACAGCCCGGGCGATGCCGATCTCGAGCCCCAGTACGCGAGCGGTGAGGATGATGGCCAGGACGTTGATCGCCGGCCCGGCATACAGAAACGCCGTCGCCGGGCCCAGCCCCGCCCCCATCTTCCAGATGCCGCCGAACAACGGAAGGATCGCACACGAGCAGACCGCCAGGACCGAGCCCGACACGCTCGCCACCCCGTAGGCGACCACCTTGTGCGCTCTCGCGCCCAGGTATTTCATCACCGATGCCCGGCTGACGAACACCGCGATCGCCCCGGCGAGGAAGAACGCCGGGATCAGGCACAGGATCACGTGCTCTCGAGCGTACCACCGGGTGAGGTGCAGCGCCTCCAACACGGCCGAGCCAAACCGCTCGACCCCGACCGGGAGCCAGAAAAAGACGAGGAATACGCCGACGATCAGGGCCAGCTTCTTCCACTCGGTCTTCCAGTCCACCAATGGACGACCCCCAAAAACAGGGAACGGAAAATCTTCTCAGGCACAGAAACAACCGCCCGAGCCATCGTACCGACTCCGTTCGGCGGTCGATTGTCCGCCGAACCCAACCGTCAGCTATCCGCCGTTGAGCAGCGCGGCCTCCGCCTCCACCCGCTCGCGCAGACATTGTTCGATGCAGTCGAGACAGTCGATGACGCAGGGTATGCGAACCCGGTAGTACACCATCGTCCCGTCCTTGCGACCGGCAACAAGCCCGGCCTTTGTCATCACTGCGAGATGGCGTGACACGTTGGACCGTTCGGCCCCGACGTGTTCTGCGATGCGGCAGACGCACTCCTCTCCGTCCCGGAGAAAATCGATGACGGCCAGCCGGATGGGATGGCCCGCCGCCTTGAGCAGGTCCGCCTTCAGTCGGTACAGGTCCATCTGTGCTTCGTCCATCATGCCCTCCTCGTTCGTGATAACATACTCACATAGTAACGAATGCCCGACCGGTGTCAACCCAACAACCGCACCGAAGGAACGGGGAATCGAACGACTCTTGACAACCGGCCACCGCCCGAAATAATGAGACTGGAGCCCGGCGGCGGACCCAACGCGATTTCTGTCCCGACCGCACAATGGAGCCAACGATGCCCGCGGACGCAAATATCGGACACGATGACGCAGAACAGCGGAAGCCGTGCCCCTTCTGCGCCGAGAGCATCCTGGCCGTCGCCCGTAAATGCAGATTCTGCGGCGAGTTCCTCGACGGCTCCGACGCAGGCATCGCCGCCGAAAGCGCCCCGGATGAAGCCGGGGCCGAGGAAGTCCGCTGGTGCGGAAGGCCGTCCCATTTCTACTATCTGAAGTCCTATGTGGGCGGTCTGGTCCTGACGGCTGTCGGCGGAGCGGACCTGCTTCTTCGGGGTGGGCTCCCGGGCCTGATGGGGATATCCCCGAGCGAGGACGCACTGTTGGCCAGGGCGGTCGGGATACTGACGCTCGTGCTGCTTGCCGCCGGTCTGCTCATCCTTATCGGGGCGGCCATTCATCGCCGGAGCCAGGTGTTCAAGGTGACGAGCCGGCGGGTGGTCTGCAAGCGCGGGATCATCGCCAGATCGTCCACGTCGGTCTCGCTCCGGGACATCCGGGCCGTCCGCCTGAGGCAGAGCATCCTCGAGCGCATCCTGGGGCTCGGCACGGTGAAGATCGCCTCGGCCGGGACCGGTCAGATGGAGATCGAGTTCACTGGCGTCCGAGGGGCCGCCAGGGTCCGGGAGCGCATTGCCGGCAGCAGTCTGGCCTCGAACGCCGACGATTGAACGCACGTTATGCCTGTTACAGGCATATGCGGAGAGGCCTGCTTACCTCACGTTGAAATCGGAATAATACTTGCGTAGAGTGCCAGTCTCCGGTTACAATGTCCGCAATTGCTGGTAATGCACCCCTTATGGTAGGAAAGGAGTTGTTATGTTGAAGACGGATCGGTTGATGAGCGTGCTTGGCATTTGTGTGGCGGTGGTGGCCCTGTTCGCCGGGGGCTGTACGTATCTGCAGAACCGGGGACAGGATTTCACCGACATCTTCGACGTGGGCGTGACTGTGTCGAGCGAGCCGCAGTTCGCGCTCTATGCCGGCTTCCTGAACATCCTGAGCATCGGGTACGCCGATTTTGAAGGGACGCTCTACGGCATGGCCGATCGCTCCTACGGCGCGGTCGAGGCCCGCCAGGCGGCCTGGGGCCTGTTGCTCGCCGGCAAAGAGCACTTCGTGTATGAGTACTCGGACCTGGAGGAGGCCGACGTGCCCCCGCCCTGGGGCGTCGGGATTGCCGGTCGGGGAGCGCGTCCGCCGAAATCGCAGATCGTCAACTGCCCGAAGGTTCTCCACCTCGGATGGATCGGCGTCACCGTGAACTGCAAGTTCGGCGAGCTGGCGGACTTCCTGTTGGGCTGGACGACGATAGACATTATGGGCGACGACAACTAGACCGGCCGCTGAAGGGACGCACGACGACAAGGGACGCTATATGACACCAGAACTGTTTGGTATCTGCAAGAGCTGCAAGAAGCGGGTGCCCTCCGAGCACGTGGTCCGAGACGGCAAGGTCTATCTGGCCAGTCAGTGCCCCGACTGCGGGGCCGACGAGAGCTTGATCTCCAACGATCCCGCCGCCTGGCAGGCCAAGCGAGACCTGCTCGGGTACGACCCGCAGGCCGAGGTCGCGGTCAAGTGCCGGATCAACTGCCACGAATGCCCGCACCAGCACCATCCCAAGATGGCGTTCCTCGACGTGACCAACCGCTGCAACATGAATTGCCCCATCTGCATCAACAACACACCGGCGATGGGGTTTGTGTTCAATCCCCCGCTGGAATACTTCGAGAAGGTGCTGGCCGGCCTGGCGGCGATGGACCCCAAGCCGACCGTCCAACTGTTCGGCGGCGAGCCGACGGTCCGCGACGACCTGTTCGAGATCATCGACCTGTGCCGAAAGCACGGCCTGCGCGTCCGCATCGTGACAAACGGCCTGAAACTGGCCGACGAAGAATACTGCAAAAAACTGTGCGACGCGAAGGTCGCCGTCCTGCTCGCCTTCGACGGGAACAATCCCGAGATATACGACCGGCTGCGCAAGAACCCCGGCGCCTACCAGAAGAAGATCAAGGCGCTCGATAACCTGGGCCGGTTCAGCCGGCGGAAAAGCACCATCATGACGTGCGTGGCCCGAGGGATTAACGACAAGCACATGGGCGAACTCATCCAGATGGTCCACGAACGCCGGGCGTTCATCGACGCCCTCCACCTCATCCCCCTGACCGAAAACTGGGAGGCGGGCGAGTTCGAGACCGACGTGCATACCACCATGGAAGACGTCGAGCGGATCATCGACGAAGCGCTGCCCGACGACCCCGTCGAGTTCCTGCCCACCGGCTTCGCCCACGACCTGCGGAACGTGCTCCCGTTCTTCGGGGAAGCCCGCCTGACGTTCGGCGGCGTGCATCCCAACTGCGAATCGATCACTATCCTGCTCAGCGACGGCGAACAGTACCGCCCG
>PWKM01000214.1 GCA_003559755.1 Planctomycetota bacterium | reverse complement strand
GCGGTCGGGGAAGACCAGGCCGTTGATGAGGAAGCTGCCGTCGTTCGGCTCGTCGCCGAAGTCGCCGCCGTAGGCGAAGTACTCCGTCCCGTCGGCGGTCCGCTGCCGGATGCCCTGGTCGATCCAGTCCCACACGAACCCGCCCTGGAGGCGGTCGCAGGACCAGAACGCGTCCCAGTATTCCTTCAGCCCGCCGGGGCCGTTGCCCATCGCGTGTGCGTATTCGCACAGGATCAGCGGGCGGGCCAGGTATTGGTCCGGCGAATAGGCGTGCCCGCGGATGATGACGGCCTGGTCCCCCTCGCCGACGGCGACGACCTCCTCGACCGGGGTGTACATGAAGCTGATGAAGTCGGTCACCTCGAGTTCGTAGTCGCGGTCGTAGTGGATCGGGCGGGTCGGGTCCTCGGCCCGAATCCATTCCGCCATCGCCACGTGGTTCCGGCCGAAGCCCGATTCGTTCCCCAGCGACCAGATGAGCACGCAGGGGTGGTTCCGGTCGCGCCGGACCATCCGGCGGGCGCGGTCGAGGTAGGCCTCCTGCCACGCCGGGTCGTCGCTGAGCTGGTCGATGGCCCCGACCTTCTGCATCCCGTGACACTCGATGTCCGCCTCGTCCATCACATACAGCCCGTACTCGTCGCACAGGTCGTAGAAACGGGGGTCCTCCGGGTAGTGCGACGTGCGCACCGCGTTCAGGTTGTGCCGTTTCATCAGCAGCACGTCCTCGACCATCGAGTCGAAGGGGACGGCCCGGCCGTGGTCGGGATGGTGCTCGTGGCGGTTCGCGCCCTTGAGCTTGACGGCGACACCGTTCACCAGCAGCCGCCCGTCCACGATCTCGACCGACCGGAACCCGACCTGCTGGGGGACGACCTCGACGGTGTGGCCGTCGGGGTCCACCAGCGACAGCAGGAGCGTGTGCAGGTTCGGCGTCTCGGCGGTCCACTTCGGCGGGTCGGGCACCGGCATGGCGAGGCGGGCGGCCCCGTTGGCGACTGCTGCCGCCGCCCGTATCTCCTCGTCGCCGAGCAGCCGGGCCTCGAGTGTGCAGCCGTCGCCGCCCCGTACCGCCGCATCGACGCGGAGTGTCGCGTCCCGGTACACGTCGTCGAGCTCGGTCCGGACCGCCAGGTCGTAGATGTGGGCCGGTGTGACGGCGGTCAGGCAGACATCCCGGAAGATACCGCTCAGCCACCACATGTCCTGGTCCTCGAGGTAGCTGCCGTCGGACCAGCGATAGACGCGGACGGCGATGACATTCTCGCCCGGGTGGACGTGCTCGGTGATGTCGAACTCGGTCGGCACCCGGCTGCCCTGGCCGTACCCGATTCGCCGGCCGTTGATCCAGACGAAGAAGGCCGAGTCGACCCCCTCGAACCGGAGGTACAGGCGGCGGCCGGCCCAGTGGTCGGGCACGGTGAACGTCCGGCGATACGAGCCGGTCGGGTTCTCGGTGGGCACGCGCGGCGGATCGACGGGGAACGGGTAGGCCGAGTTGGTGTAGTGGGGGCGGTCGTGGCCTTCGAGCTGCCAGTTCGAGGGCACGGGGATGTCGTCCCAGCCGGCCGCGTCGAAGTCCGGTTCGATGAATTCGTCCGGCGCCTCGTCGGCGGTGGGCGAGAGGTGGAACTTCCACGTCCCGTTCAACAGCTTGACGAAGGGGCTTTGCCCGCGGTCGAAAGTGAGGGCGGTCTCGGCGTCGGGATAGGGGAAGAAGTGTGCGCGCGGCTCCTCCCGGTTCTCGCCGACGACCTGTTCGGTCTCCCAGTATCGGTCGATGTGCTGCTCGCTCATATCGGTCTCCTGTCGGGTCGGGGCGATGATACTCGGCCGGGCGTTGTCTCGCAAGCCGCCCGGCACGCGGGGCGTCCCCCGGGAGCAAGCGCGACCTTTGCTCCGGGAGCGTGTTCCGAGGGTGCCGGTCAGGATGTAAATGGAAGCTCCGTTTTGCCGATAAGAGAGTGAGTTGTACCGCCGGGCTCCTGCCCTCTTGATATTGCAGCGCGGGATGAGCGGCGGCCCATCGCGCCCATCGGCCGCCGCACAAAGCTTGACTTTGTTCCGGGAACCCGCTAATCTTAGGTTTGGGGATTGGCCCTGTTCCGGACATCCGTGTTTCATTGAAAGGTATGTTTTCATGCGTCTTTGTTACAACTGCGGCGCTCGCCTGCCCGAGAGGGAACGTGTTCCATTCAAGGAGCTTTGCCCGAAGTGCGACGCCTTTCTTCACTGTTGCCGCAATTGCCGGCTGTACGACCCTCACGCACACAATCATTGCCGCAGTCACACGACCGAGCATGTAGCCGATGTGGAGCGGGGCAATTTTTGCGACGAGTTCGAGTTCCTCGAAATCGAATCGTCGGACAAGAAGCCCGAGCGGCACCCTAGCTCTCGCCCCCACCGCCAGAACGGCGGTGGCGGAGGCGGCCGTTCGGCCGTCTCACAGAACGAGAACCTGAGCGCACGCGAGCGGTTCGAGAACCTGTTCAAGGACTGACCGCCGCCGACCAGTCGTCCGTGGTCTGCCGGTCCGACGCTCGACGGTCGGCCCCCGCGTGGTTCGGGTCGAACAAGCCGACAGGAGGCGGATCGATGAAGCGATTGATCCGACGAGCCATCTGGCTCCTGATATGTGTGTCGGCGCTGCCCGGCGCGGCGTCCGCCGCCGAGGGGCCGCTTCGCTGGTTCGGGGGGGACTGCAACGTCCCTGTCTGGCCCAACGGGTCGGTCACCCTCCGCGAGCGGGCCAGGCAGGCCCAGGCCGGGGGGCTGAACTGGTACGCGGTCACGACGCCGGTCACGTCACGGACGCTGACCGAGCCCGGCGCACTTGGCCGGACCGCCGGACTCGACGGGCCCGGCCCCGAACCGCTTCTCGCCCTGCGATGGCTGCAGCCGACCACCATCGCCCGGGACATCGTCTGCCTGGGGCTGGACCTGGACCTGCCCCTGCCGGAGCCCAGGCCCGCCGAGATCATCACGTGGGCCGACCGCGTCGGCGGGTTCACCATCCTCAGCGGCCCCGCGACGGACCCGGCCCATTACGCCCGGCCCCTCCCCGGGCTGCACGCGTTCGAGGCGTTCAGCCGGGGCCAGTGGAGCCCCGCCTGCTCGCTCGACGGCGCCTGGGACCAGCTTCTCACGCGAGGCCATCGCCTGTTCATCGTCGGCGGCAGCGACGACCCGGAGGGGACGGCCCTGGGCGACGGCGCCGTGACCACCCACGTGCTCGCCGAAAGCAATGCCCCCCGCGATATCATCGCCGCACTGCGCAGCGGGCGGGCGGTGGTCGCCGAGCGGAACAAGGTCCGCCTCGACTTCACCGTGAACGGCGCCCCCCCGGGCTCGGTCGTCCGGGCGGAGGAAAACAAGGTCGAAGTCGCCCTCTCGGTCAGAGCCCGTCAGCCCGTGGACGAGGTGAAGATCATCGGGAACATCCGGTTCCAGGGGACGGGCGGCCCCGGGTCCGGCGCCCAGGTGCTGCATCGAGTCGAGCTGGGCGGCCGCCTGGACATCCCGCCCTTTGAACTGGCCGTCAGCAGGGCGACGGTGTACCTGCGGGCCGAGGCGATCACCAGAGACGGCGGATACCGCACCCTCACCAACCCGGTATTCCTCGGCGACCCGGAGTCCGAGACATCCCCGGCCGACCCCCTGCAAGAGGGGATCGACCTGGTCGGGGCAACGCTCGATCTTCTGGATTGGGAAGATGAACCGGAGCTGGCCCGGGACGTGACGGAACGCATCCTGGCCGACGGGCGGGTCGGGCTGTACGCGGTGTACTACCTCGCCCGGAACCCCGACCGGGCGGCACTCGAGCAGGTCGCCCGCCTGGTCCAGACAGGCCGGGCGAGAGCCCAGACGATGGCCGCCGCCGTGCTGGTCAAGGTGTACGGAGCGGATGCCCTGCCCCTGATCGGTCCCATCCTGGACACCGACAACCAGGAGGCCCGGCTCTACGTGGGGCGGATGCTGGCCCGATACGCGGGGCCGGCCCATCAACAGTGGGTCATGCGGGCCGCCCGGGACCATACCTCCGAGGTCCGGCAATACGGGGCCGCCGCTCTGGCGCGGCTGACCGACGTCGAATCCCTGCTCTTGCTCCGGGCGCTCCTGTCCGACTGGTCGGAGCAGGTCCGCCGGACGGCGACCGTCGAGCTGGCCCACGCGGCCGACATCGCCCCGTCCGCGGTGGACCGGTTCATCGAGCAATTCAAGGCGGGCGACATCGACCGGAGTATCGTGCAAGCGGCGGTCCGCAACCCCCGGCTCCGCTGGACCCTCGAGGAAGCCGCCGACAGACCGGTCCCCAGGATTGCACTCACAGAACCCCGGCGGCGCAGACAACCGGACGCCGTGCGCGGCCTCGTCGCCCGGAGGGTGCCCCGAGGGCCGATCATCGATGGGACGGGCCGCGACCCGGCATGGGCCGCTGCACAGCCGCTCGGCGACTTCACACTCGAGGAGGGCGAAGAACCGCGCTACCAGACCTTTGTGCGCGCCGTCTATGACGACAACGCCCTCTACCTGCTCTTCCAATGCCACGAGCCAGAAATCCACCGCATGCTTACCCTGTACACCGAGAGGGGGAGCAGTGTGTGGCTGGACGATTCGATCGAGATGTTCCTCTCACCGCCGACGGAGGAGGGGGAGGACCAGCGGCTCTATTTTCGGCTCGCCGCCAACACCCGCGGGGCGCAGTTCGACAAGCGGCTCCAGAACCCCCGCTGGAACACGGTCTGGAACGCGGCGGCGAGCCGGCGGGCCGGATGGTGGGTGCTCGAGGTCCGGCTGCCATTCCGAAGCTTCCCGCTGCCCAGGCCGACGGGCCGGGAGGAGACGACCTGGCGGGTCAACTTCGTTCGCAACCGCCGCATACTGCCCGTAGAGAACACCTACTTCCAATGGGGCGACCCGCGCGAGCCGGCCACCAACGCGGTTCTGAGCTTCGAATGACCCGCCCAAACGCAGGCGATGCCGGGCACGGCGGTTGCCGGGCGGCAACCGAAGGGCTACAATCGACCGCTCCGGGTTGCGTTGAAAAGGAGCACGGGCGAACCCGGCGCGATACGCGGCCGGTTCGGCGGGCGCTTCTGTGCGGTCGCTGACTGTCAGGGAACGTTTACCAGGGAGAACATCGTGGCGAATTATCTGGTCACCGGCTCGGCCGGGTTCATCGGGTTCCACGTGGCGAAAAAACTGCTCGAAGAGGGGCACGCCATCGTCGGATATGACAACCTGAACCCCTACTACCCGCCCGTGCTCAAACGGGCGCGGCACGAGCGTCTGCGCGAGTTCGACCGGTTCACCCCCGTGGAGGCCGACCTGTGCGACCTGGAGACGCTGGGCCGGGTCGTCGAGTCACACAAGCCGGACGTCGTCTGCCACCTCGCCGCCCAGGCCGGGGTGCGATACTCGCTCACCCACCCGTTCGTGTACGGGGAGTCGAACCTCCACGCGTTCCTCAACGTGCTCGAAGTCTGCCGGCACGCACCGCTCGACCGGCTGGTCTATGCCTCCAGCTCCAGCGTGTACGGCGGGAACCGGGACCTGCCGTTCAGCGAGGACGATCCGGTGGACCACCCGATCAGCTTGTACGCGGCGACGAAGAAGGCGAACGAGCTGATGGCTCACGTCTATACCCACCTGTACGGCCTGCAGACCATCGGCCTGCGATTCTTCACCGTGTACGGCCCGTGGGGGCGGCCCGACATGGCGATGTGGCTGTTCGCCGACGCGATCAGCCGGGGCCGGCCGATCAAGGTGTTCAACTACGGCAAGATGCAGCGGGACTTCACCTACATCGACGACATCGTGAGCGGGGTGATCGCAGCGATCGAGCGCGACGGACTCGAACCATACGAGGTGCTCAACCTGGGGAACCACCGGTGCGAGGAGCTTATGCACCTGATCGAGCTCATCGAGGGCGAACTGGGCACCGAGGCGGAGAAGGAAATGCTGCCCATGCAGCCCGGAGACGTGCCCGCCACCTACGCCGATGTCGAACGCGCCCGCCGCAAGCTCGGCTACGAACCGACCACGCCCATCGACATCGGCGTCCCCAAGTTCATTGACTGGTTCAAGGCACGGGCCGACCTGATCGAAAAGGTGCGGCACGAGCAGGAAACGGATTGACGGCCGGGGGCCATCTTGAGAATCCTCGCGCTCGAGCCCTACTACGGCGGCAGTCACCGGGCGTTCCTCGACGGCTGGACCGCCCACAGCCGTCATCGGTGGACGGTGCTGGGGCTGCCCGCGTGCCAGTGGAAATGGCGGATGCAGCACGCCCCGATTACGTTCGCCGACGAGGTCGCCGGGCGGGCCGATGCGGGCGAGTCGTGGGACGCTGTCTTTTGCTCCGACATGCTGAACCTGCCCGAGTTCCTCGGGCTGGCCCCCCGCCCCGTCCGCTCGCTGCCGGCCGTCGCCTACTTCCACGAGAACCAGCTCACCTACCCGATCCGCCCGGGCGGCCGGCGCGACCGCGGCACGTGCATGAGCAACATATCGACCGCGCTGGCGGCAGACCAGGCGTGGTTCAACTCGGCCTTCCACCGCGACGAGTTCCTCGCCGCCATCCCCCAGTTCCTGGACAGAATGCCCGACCGGAATGCCACGGCCGAGGCGGCCGTCGAGCGCATCCGCGAGCACACCGCCGTGCATCCGCCCGGCATCGAGCCGATTGCCGCCCGTGAGCGCGAGCGCGTCGGCCGGGACGGACCGCTGCGCATCCTGTGGGCGGCCCGGTGGGAGTTCGACAAGGCGCCCGCGGTCTTCTTCGAGGCGATGCGGCTGCTTCGCGACCGGGGCATCGCGTTCCGCCTGCTCGTCATCGGCGAGGAGTTCGACAGCCGGGCCGGGATTTTCGATCAGGCGGAGCGCGAGTTCGCCGGGCAGATCGACCGCTGGGGCCGCCAGGAGAGCCGGGCCGAGTACGAGCGGGCGCTGGTCGAGGCCGACGTCATCGTCTCGACCGCCCGGCACGAGTTCTTCGGGATCAGCGTGGTCGAGGCGGCCGCCGCCGGGTGCTACCCGGTCGTCCCCCGCCGGCTCGCCTACCCCGAGGTGCTCGGCGAGTTGGACGCACCCGGGCTGGGGCCGCACTTCTACGAGGGTGGGGCCGCCGGCCTGGCCGGCCTGCTGGCCGAGATTGCCGGGCGGGACGACCTGTGGCAGGGGGGCGCGGGGCGGGGAGCCCGCGCCGTCTCGCGATATCTGTGGCCGACGCTGGCCCCGGCACTCGATGACGCGCTGGACCGGGCGGTCTGGTAGGCAGCTATAAGATGCCGGCGAGCTGTCTGGCGATATCGGGGAAGGCCCGTTCGGCCGCCGATTCCAGGGTCAGGTTCCTGTCGCGCATGCGGACGTAGATGTTGGCCCGCTGCGGCTGTCTGGCCCCGGCCTCGTAGGCCTGGATATCGACCACGGTGATGAACGTCTCCTTCCGGTCCCGGGCATCCATCCACGCGCCGAGCCCGGCCCCGACGAGCATCCCGGCAAGTACGCCGCCGATCGTGTGCGACCGGCGCCCGCTCGCCGCATACGTCCCCAGCCCGCCGAACGCGCCGCCCAGGGCCGCGCCCGCCATCACGCTGTCCGCCTTGAGCGCTTCCTCCATCAGGCCGGTGTAGCGGATGTTCGCACGCAGCACCACGTCCGCCTCCTCGGGGTCGTCAACCAGCACATAGCCCTTGTTGCGGACCTGGTCCCGGACCATCTCGGCGACGGGGACATGCTGGACCGAGCTGGTGTTCCGGATATCGACGTGCACGGTCTGGCCCCTGTGCGAATCCAGGAACAGCGAGTCGCTCATCTTGACATCGTAGAGCGTCGAGGTGCAGCCGACGGCGGCGAGCGCGAAAAGAACAAAAGACATCGCAGAGAGTTTCATTGGTCGTGACCTCCTGCCGGAAAATGTTTGGGGCGGGCGACAACGAACGCGATCCGGGGCATCCACGCTGCCCCCGCCTGTCATCGCCGAACCAGAAACCTGCACCCCCCATTATCCGCCAACCGCCACACGAACGCAAGCGTGTTCTCAAGCCGCTGCGGAGTTGGCGACCTTGACAGGCCGGCCTGATCGGGGGTATATTGGCATCGAGCCGGTCCTGTGGCCGAGTGGTCAGGCAGCGGATTGCAAATCCGTCTACCCCGGTTCGAATCCGGGCAGGACCTCCAGTTCCCCCCTTTCCACTACTCTTGCCCGGATTACGGTTCCAGCCGCACCGTGACCCTCTGCGATTTCTGAAGGTCAACTGTGACCATCAGCCGGTCTTCCTCGAATCTGCAGGCAACATGTTCCGGATCGACTTGTATGTCGTCGGCGCGCAAGGGCCTGCTCAGCGGGAGAATGATGGTGAACGGTGCCTTGGGCGCCGCCTCATATCGGTCCGGTTCGACGCCGGCGACCTCGATTTCCAGTGTGTTGTAGGTGACCGTCGTTTGAAGCCGGACGTTGTGGCGGAGGAACTCGTAGAGCCCGACGGCCCCCATCGTGTCGATCCAGATGTCCTCGGCCCGCCCTGTTAACGCATCGAGGATGCCCCGAAGGACCTGCTCCTCGATCGGCCGGAAGCCGCAGCCGTCCATGCCGTGGCCGCCGAAGATGAGCCATGCGGAGTCCTCCAAGGCCCGGTCGATCCGCCGTGCGGCCGGTCGCACCTCCCGCGGGTCATTGAAGATAATCCGGTCGTCGATTCCGTGTGGTGCCGATATCCTCGCGACCAGGTTGCGTTCAAAGAGCATCTCGTCGGCCTCGGGGGTCGTCTGGTTGTATGGATGGACAAAGCTGATCGGGCGGCGTCCGATGGTCTTTTCAATCTCTTCGTTGGCCCGGTCAATTTCGCTGACGACTCTATCCGGTGCCAGTCGCGGCAATCGGGCATGGCTCCAGGAGTGATTCCCGATCTCGTGGCCTTGCTTTTGCATCGCCCGGTAGGCCGCTTTCAGTTCGTCCCACGATTCGGTTTGGCCCGGGTTGACGACAAAAGTGGCGGGCAGGTCGTATTCGTTGAAGATTTCGGCGATTCGACGATGGCTGGGCAGGTTGTCGTCCCAGGTGAAACTGATTGCCGCGTCGGCGTCGTTCAGCCATCTGGACGGTGCGAACCTGTCGATGTCAAAGGCCCGGGCTATGCGCGAGATGGCCAGTGGTGCGGCCCACACGGTTCCCGACTCGTTGCGGGCGGCGAACCGGTAGGTGTATCTGGTTTCCGGCTCGACGTCGATCGTGTGTCTGAACGTCGCCGGCACCGGCCCGTCGGTGGCGGGCCACGAGTGCGAGTGGTCCCAGTCTTCCGGCTCGGTCCCGCGGTCGGGGCCTTCCGCCCAATAGACCGAGACAACAGTCGGGCTTGTGCCTGAGGTCACCATTGTTCCCGCCAGAATAGCCGGGCCGGGCTCGTCGTGGCCCGGCTCGTCGGTGACGACCCCGGGCAGCCCGGGCTCCGGGGCCAGGATACCGCCCTGGCCGGGATTGCCCTCCATATCGGCCAGCTTGTAGCTGTACGGGGCGAGGTAGCTGTTTCTGCCGTCATCCGTGGAGTAATGAATCACCGAGCCGGCCGGGGCTCTCAACGCAGTTTGCAAGGTGACCAGCGGGTCGTCTGCCGTTCCTGCCCCCCCGTCGGACGTGGTGTCGAACGCGATGAGGTCGCCGTCCATCACGGTCGGGCCGACCTGGCTGCTGAGTGCGGCGTGAGCCACCTTGTTCAGGTCCAGCCCGGCCAGCGTCACCGTGCCCCCGGCGACGAGCCGCAGGCGTCCGCTGTTCTCCGGCTCATCGCTCCGTTTTCTGCCGGGCGTTCTCCGTTCAAGGTCGATCTCTCCCCGGATCTCGATGTTGCGGGCGATGTTGGTAATGACCACGTTGTTGCCAGAATGCTGCGAACTGTATCCCAGGATGCTGCCTTCGATGCGGACATCGCGGTAGTGTCTGATGTCCAGCTTATGGGGCGAGTTCCGGTTGCGGGTCTTTGCCGAGAAATTGATATCGCCCTTTATGGCGGCATCGC
>PWKM01000001.1 GCA_003559755.1 Planctomycetota bacterium | reverse complement strand
TCCTGTCCAACGAGTGGGTGTGGGGGGCCGGGACATGGTACAACCCCGATCATCCCGACCGCCGGTTCAATGTCTATCCCCGGCCGTGGCAGAGGACGCGGAACGACTCGCCGATATACGATATGCAGATACTCCGTGGCGGAAATCGTGAAAATCGGGTCACCTTGTCGTCTTACCGGAGCAAGCCCGGCCGGTCGCTTCACCGGGGGCTGCACGGGATCGGCCGACTGGGCGGTGACTTCTGGCCCGTGCAGTTGGAGGAGGACGGAAGAAGGCGGCATCTGTGCGATACAGCATACGCACTGGGCCCCGCCATCAACACCATCGCGATGATCAGCCCGGGGCCCGACGGTGCCATCCACAACGAGCGTTCAATGGCCTTCCGCGAGGGCGTGCAGATTACCGAGGCGACGGCCTATGTCCGCGAGATGCTGGACCAGGAAAAGGTGGCCGGCGAACTGGCTGCACGGGCCGCGGCCCTGCTCGAAGACAACGCCCTTCACTATCGGCGCTGTGAGAACAGTTACAGCTTCGAATCGGCGGGGACCCACGTCCGTTCCGAGCAGATGCTCGCCATCGCGGCCGAAATCCAGGAGCAGATCGAACAGGCGGAATAGCCCGGCGAGTGCAGCGAATGTGCTTGCAAAATTTTTCGGAAAGGGCAAAATACACATCGCCTGAGATTCTGGTAGAATATTTCTGGTGGTCCGGCTTCCAATTGCCAGGAGGGATTCGTCATGCCTAGGACACATTTGATTCTGCGTGCCGCTCTTGTATTTGGTATCGGCGTTCTTGTTCTCTGTCTCTGTGGTTCGGTTTGGGCTTCCGGGCTGCCGAATGATCCCCAGTTGATAATGGACATCAACGAGGGCTCGTTCCGGGTGTTCGTCGGCTGGAAGACGCCGACGCTGATCGACGAGGACGAGAACGAGAAGCCGGTGAGATGGCCGGCGACTCGGCGGGACCCGGACCCCGACCCGATCCCTGTCCGGCAGTCGTGGGTCCCCCCCGAGGACTGGCGGGAGCCGGATTTCGATGATACCTACTGGCCGCGAACCCGGGGGGCGATCTTCCACGCCCAGAGCCACGGGGCACCCGCCGTAGACTCGCCCGGAAGCCCGGCCGAGTGGAACCTGATCTACCTGCGCGGCCGGTTCTACGTCGAGAACCCGGCGCGGGTGAACCTGGCACGAATATATCTGAAGTATCATGGCGGGGCCGTCATTTACCTGAACGGCGAAGAATTACAGCGCGGGCACCTGCCGGAAGACGAGATCGACCACACGACCGAGGCCGAGCCCTACCCGCTGGAGACGTATGTGCGCCCGGACGGCCGGCTGTATTCGATAGGCGAGGAGAACGAGCGCGATACGGATGATTTTCGAAGACGCATCGCGAAGCGAGCTCGTGACATCCCGGCCAAGGGCTGGCTCGACTCGGTCGCCATCCCCAACGACAAGTTGAGAAGGGGCGTGAACGTGATCGCGATCCAGGTGCATCGGGCGCCGGTGAACGAGATCGTGGTGACGGGCGAGACGGCGCCCGGCGGCTGGAGAGGTTCGAGAGGCGACCTCGGCTATCGGCCCTGGCCGCATGTCGGCGTGCTCGAGGCGAAGATGACCGTGGGAACGCCCGCCGGCCTGGTACACAACGTCGCTCCGACCCGGGGCATCACCATATCGAACGAGCATCCCTGGTCCGAACTCCGCGCCCACGATTACAGCCATCCGCAGGATGAACTCCGCCCGATCCGCATCGTCGGTGCGCGAAACGGCACCTTCTCGGGCCGGGTGTTCGCCACATCGCGCGAGGACATCAACGGGCTGAAGGTCGTGGCGTCGGACCTGGTCAAGGTGGATGGCGATGCCACCATCGACGCCGAGCAGGTCGCCGTTCGGTTCGCCGAGCCGGGCAATCGCAGCGGGCACGAGATCACCGGCTGGCGGCGTTGGCCGCGGTTCGACCGCCTGCTCGACGAGGTCCCGGACACCATCCGCGCCTTCCCGATCGTGCGGGGACTCCACGAGGTCCCCACCGCGGCCGTTCCCATCTGGGCCTCGGTCACGGTGCCCGAAGATGTCGAACCGGGCGAGTACGAGGGGACGTTGACCGTCGAGGCGCGGGAGCTCGCCGCACCGGTCGAGGTGCCTATCCACCTTCAGGTCTATGGCTGGCGGCTGCCGGACACCGCCGATTTCCGCCTGAACCACAACATCTACCAGTGTCCCGACTCGGTGGCACTGTACTACGGTGTCGAGAAGTGGTCGGATAAACACTTCGAGCTCATCGGGGAATCGTTCAAGCTGCTGGACCAGCTCGGCAGCCGGACGGTGGTCGTCCCGCTGTGCATCAACGCCCCGCACATCAACAACCTCGAATCGATGGTGCGATGGGTCAAGCAGGAGGACGGCAGTTACGAACACGACTTCAGCATCGTCGAGCGTTATCTGGACACCTACGCCGAGGCGGTGGGCAAGCCGCGTGTGCTCGGCATCTACCATATGGACT
>PWKM01000133.1 GCA_003559755.1 Planctomycetota bacterium | reverse complement strand
GGCTGGGGATGCTCGACCATCCCGACGATCGCAAGTTCCAGAAGGAGCCCGTCCCCCTGCTGGGCGGCCCCGGGGTGCTGATCGCTTTCGGTACGGCGCTGCTGGTCTGCCTGTACGGGCTATCGCAGCACGGGGGTTGGTCCCCCGCCTTCTACGTGGTTCGGACGGAGCTCCTGGCGATGCTGGCTGCCGGGGCGTTCATCGTGCTGATCGGCGTTGTGGACGACCGCTGGGGGCTGAAACCGGGGGTGCGGCTCATCGGCCAGCTCGCGGCGGTATTGATCGTGATGCGGTACGGGGTGGTCATGTCGTTCCTGCCGCGGACCGACGCCGGCCGCACCGGGGAGATCGTTCTCACGGTGATATGGCTGGTTGGGATGACGAACGCGATGAATTTCCTCGACGGGCTCGACGGGCTGGCGGCCGGTCTGACCGCGGTGGCCGCCCTGTCGTTCGCGGTCATCACGGCGATGACCGGCCAGGTCGCGGTCACCGTCGCTTCGCTCTGCCTGGCCGGGGCGACCCTGGGGTTCCTCCGCCATAACATCCGGCCCGCGTCGATCTACCTCGGCGATTCGGGGGCGACGCTCCTCGGGTTCACACTCGCCTGCATCGCCATCATCGGCGACTGGGGGACCGGCCCCACCCCGACGGAGAACCTGTTCGTGCCCCTGATCGTCCTGGGCATCCCCATATACGACGTCATCTATATCACCGTGCATCGATATCGCGCCGGCCTGATCCGGTCGCTGGGCGATTGGGCGGCCTACGTGGGGCACGACCACCTCCACCACCGGCTGCTCCGGCTGGGGATGCGGCCGGGGCCGGCCACCCTGTTCATCTGCCTGGGCGGGGCGGCCCTCGGGGTGCTGGCGGTCATCCTGCAGACCAAGGGCGAGCTGGACCGCTACGACAAGTTCCTGGCGCTCGTCCTGGCGATCATCTTCTTCGTGGGGGTGACGGTCCTGATGGAACTGGGCAAGAACTCGGGCAACCACAACAACCCGCCGTCCTGACCGCCCTCCCGGCCCCGCTCCGCATCACTCCGCCGATCGTTGCCCGGAATTGAGGAACTGCTCGATCCCGTCGGCGATGGCGGCGGCGAGTGTTTGCTGGTAGGCGGGCTGGAACAGCCGCCGGGCCTCGCGATCGTTGGTGAGGAAGCCCAACTCGATCAGGACGGCCGGCGGGGCGGACCGCTCGAGCACGCGGAATTTCGCATGCCTGGTGCCGCGGTCCGGCGAGCTGGTCGCCCGGCTCATCTGCTGCCGGATGGCGGAGGCGAGCCGGAGTGACTTCCTCCGATTGGCCGCCAGAGTCGGGCGCAATTGCACAGAAGCGACTCCCACTTCGGACGCGATGGCATCGGCCCGTGCGGAGTCGGAGTACCGGCCGCCGTCCTGGGCGCCGACGTAAACGGTGAACCCGTGGACCCCCGGGTCGGCCGCCGCGTCGGCGTGGATGGAGACGAACGCATCGGCCCCCAGGCGGTTGCCGATGGCAGGCCGTTCGTTCAGCGGGATGAACTCGTCGCCGGTCCGCGTCATCGTGACCTCGATGCCCCGAGCTCGAAGCCGAGAGGCGATGTGCCGAGAGACCGCCAGGGCCACGCTCTTTTCGTAGCCGTGGGGGCAGACGGCTCCGGGGTCACGCCCGCCGTGGCCCGGGTCGATGACCACGTGCGGCGGTGATGGGGAGGGCCTGTCAGGTACCGTCCGATCATCGGAATCGGCTCGGTCGTCGCGAGGCACGTCGGCCGGACTGCGCAGATGCTTGGCGGCGGTGGCGAAGAAATCGCCCGGGATGAGGACCTTGTCGCCCTGGATGCGGGTCCGGTGGCTGCGAAAACAGGCCGCGTCGTTGACGATGATGACCGGCGGGCGGAAGACGATTGTACCGCCCGGCCCGGACAGGATGAGCATCCCGGGGGTGGACCGGTCCGACACCTCGAGGTCGAGCCGCTCGGCCACCTCCGCGATGTGCATCAGCGTGGGGCCGGCGGGCTTCGCCGCGACCCGCCGCCGGGACGAGCGGCAACCGCTGACAATGAGAACCAGGGAAATCGTGAGGACCAGGGGGATGGTGGGCTTTCTCAAAACGCCTCCCGAGATCGGGGGTAATGACCGGCTTGTGGACGACAGTACTATACCGTATCGGCGCAATTCTCGCCAGACTTTATCCCGTTTATCCATATCCGGGGCCTGTTGATGCGGCATCCCTTCCGGGCAGGCCGGCTGGACCGGCGGTGAACCGGAGAAAACCACCCGCGCCTCGCCCCTCCCCCGACGGTGGGGAGATGTGTGGAATTTTTCCCGATCGCGTTCTGTAACCTGATGGCGGACATAGCCCTGCGTCGATTTCGGGTCGTTTCGTAAAAATGGTCTTTCGGCCACGGCCGTGAGGGACCCAAAGATTCGGAACACATTTCGCCCAAAGAGGTTACATCAGACCCCCGCCCGAGGCCGCGTCTCGGCCCGCGCGGACGCTCCATCTATATACCGCAGGAATC
>PWKM01000245.1 GCA_003559755.1 Planctomycetota bacterium | reverse complement strand
GGGGCTCTCAGCGGACATCGACCTCGGCCATCGCCCCCAGCGGGGCACGGACACGCTCGGGGCTGAACGCTCTGGCGGAGAACACGCGCCGGCCCGGCTCGAGACCTTCGACGACCATGGAGGCCCGCTCGCCCGGCTCCGCCGGCTCGGGCACTCCCGCCACGTGCTCGGCCGCCCACCAGTTGACGTGGGTCTCGACCTGGTCCGGCCACGCCCGCTCGACCATCGGCCGCTCGGCATGTTTGACGTGTATGTCGGCCGCGTTCTCGGGCGTCGTCCAGGTCAGGCGGACCCGCCCGTCGCCCAGCGCCTCGGCTTCGAGGTCGGTGATGGCGGGCGGCGGTTCCGGCTCTTCGTCGGCTCTCTCTTCCAGCCAGGCGGCCAGCCACGCGAAGCGCTGCCGGTTCCGGCCATCGGCCCTGTAGATCGCCGGCATCATCCGGTTCAGGTCATCCCAGTGGCGCCGTTCCCCGGTCTGTTCGTAGGCCCACATCGTCTCGCGGATCAGAGCGGGCCGTGGACTGTTCGGCCTCTCCTCTTCTTGCTGGCGGGCAGTCTGGGCCAGCGACTCCCTGAGTTCTTCAGCAGAGAGGTCCAGTTTCACGATGTAGGTGTGGGCATAGGTGGAGCCGTCGTCCGGATGTCGGGGCATCGCGTCGAACTGGATGAAATCGTGCATCCCCAGGATGAGATCGAGGGTGCGTCGGCAGTGTGTCAGCTTCCAGTATTCGCGCAGTCCGCGCATGACCTGTGCCATCATGAACGGTTTGTCATGGTTGTCTTGCCCGCCCTCCCATCGCGGCATGACGCCGTAGAATCCGCGCTCCTTATCGACCTGATTCCAGGCGACCTCGGACATCTCGCTCAGGGATTCGAGGAAATCGCGGCGTCCTGTGACGCGATGGGCCTCGCCGAGATTCGACATCGGATGACCGTCGGAGCGGGTCCCGGCGATCGTCCCGCCGCCCTCCTTGCGGTAGAGAACATAGTTCTGGCTGTACGAGCCGACGTCGTGAACGGCATCGAGCGCCAGCGGGTCGCCGAACAGACGCCAGGCGTCGAACAGCTCCTGGCAGTCGAAATGGGCCAGATTCCCCGTCCGCCAGCCGCGGTGGCGTGTGCCCTCGCGATACTCGCCCGCCCCCCGGGCCAGCCCCAGGTAATGCCTTACGTTGAGCCGGTCGCGGGGATGCTGGTAGTCGTCCAGCCACAGGGGCGTCAAGCTCGAGGTGTGATAGGTGCGGATCATCAACTGATAGACCGCCCAGGGGTCCCCGCTACGCAGGAACGAGTTCATCGACAGGTCGTGGTACCGGCGCCGGATGCGATCGATGGTGGTGCCGCCGAACGTGACCCAGTTGGCGTGGACCGGGAAACGAGACCCGCCGCCGTAATTGTGCGGCCAATCCTTGACCTGGACATCCGCCGCGACTCGGGCACCGTGCATATCGCCGAAAATCCCGGTCGCACGCAGCCACTCGAGCCCTGGATGGGCGACCAGCGGCTTGTTGAACGCCTCGGCCAGACCGTCCGCCCGTTCGGACTCCAGGTCGGCGTGATGCTGGAGCGAAAGATCGAACCGCTTCCGCGTCGAATCGTCCAGCCAGTGCAGACCTTCGTAGCCGGTGTAATACGTCGGAAGCAGACGCGAGATGACCCGCCCCGGGGCCACCTCGACCGCCGACGGATAGTTCTCGCGGAAATGGCGAGTGAACAGAACAGCGGTCCGACCGCCCTCCCCCCGCAGGCCGCCCCAGCCCAGCGCGTAATGGCCTTCGGCAAGCCGGCCCTCCCCGCTCTTCGCCCGCCAGCCCCGGAACGAACACACGCCCGCCTTCGCGATCTCCTTGTCCTGGCTCCAGTCCATGACCAGTGCATCGCGATAGTTCCCGCCGCCGAACTCCTCCCACTGCTCCGTCCCGCAGGAGGCCTGGTAGAGATAGACCGGCTCATCGCCCAGGCGGCCGCTAACCGTGCTGCCCGGCTCCCCGCCGAGGAGATACTCCCGGCCGTCCGCCTGTACGGCGACCGAGAAATCCCGGAAATAGAACGGCCCGAGCCGCTCGTTCGGAGTGTTCTTCAAAACCACCGTCAGGTCGGTCCGATCCAGGCCCGCATAGGTGTACACCCACGCGATGAAGCCGAACGTCTCGTGGCTCGACGGCGATTCGAGCTTGACGCACGAGCGGACGGGGCCCGTCTCGACCACCTCACGATCGACGCCGGCCACGTCCGCGTCGGTGAACTCCTCGCCGTCGGGGTTGGTCAGGTGCAGGCGGAAAGGCCCCAGCCCGTCGACCGGTTCGGCCGGTGCATCGGGGGCGGGGTTCGCGCCCGGCCGGAGCCGATAAGTCGCCCGCTCCCCGGCGGGCACGTCGGCGAGAAACGTCACCAGCAGCCACTTGATGCTGCCCGGCTCCTGCCCCGCCTCGCGCCATTCCTCGAGCGCCCTGAACTGGGCGGGGACCGCCGTGCCGTCCGGCGCGAACACGGCGATCCGGTCCAGGTCCGCCTC
>PWKM01000183.1 GCA_003559755.1 Planctomycetota bacterium | reverse complement strand
GGGACGGTACGCCTGCAGGGCGTCCAATTCCGCCGATGCCCGGCCTTTTGCAATACGATTCGCCTTCTGGAGCCGTCGTCCACGACTCGAACGCACATCCACTGCCAACCGGACCCGTTTACTGTCCGTTCTTACCCCATCAAAATCTCTATCGCCGGATTTGGGCGGTCCTTGCCTTTGTGATTTGTCGAAGTTGTGCGAAAATCGGGCTGATTTGATTGACTTCGCCGTGTCGGCAAGTATAATTAAGCTCTTTCGATATTTGCGCAGTTGGCAGAGGACAATGACAGACAACCGTACTTACATGGCGAAAGAGGCAGAGGTGGAGCGGAAGTGGTATATCGTCGATGCCGAGGGGCTGATCCTCGGTCGGCTGGCGAGCCGCGTTGCGCTCCTGCTGATGGGCAAGAACAAGCCGATTTATACCCCGCACGCCGATGTCGGCGATCACGTGATCGTGGTCAACGCCGAGAAGGTGGCGGTCACCGGCCAGAAGATGCAGGACAAGATGTATCACCGTGTATCGGGCTATCCGGGTGGTATGAAGACGGAGCCCCTGGCGGAGGTTCTGGAGCGGAAGCCGACGGCGGCCGTCGAGCTGGCGATCCGCCGGATGCTCCCCCAGACGAAGCTGGGCCGGAAGATGTACCGGAAGCTCAAGGTATATGCCGGCCCCGACCATCCCCACAGCGCCCAGCAGCCCGAACCCATCGAACTCTAACCGGGAGACACTGAGTGGCACAAGGTCCAGTCTATTTGGGAACAGGACGTCGCAAAACATCGGTCGCCCGCGTGCGCGTGTCCAGAGGCAGCGGCAAGATCGTCGTGAACGATCAGGAAGCAAGCGACTTTTTCCCCCACGAACGGGCACTGGAGCACGGCATCGCTCCGTTGCAGGCGACCAACATGCTCGGCCAGTACGACGTGTCCGCTCGCTGCAGCGGCGGCGGGTTCACCGGCCAGGCAGGGGCACTGCGGCTGGGCATCGCCCGGGCGCTGCTGAAAGCGGATAACTCGCTGGAAGGCACCCTCCGCGACCACGGCTTCCTCACCCGGGATCCCCGCGAGAAGGAACGCAAGAAATACGGTCGGCGCGGAGCACGCGCGGGCTTCCAGTACTCCAAGCGCTGAACGCGTGGACTCGTCCTGCGGCCGCCGAACCTGCACATCAGCCCAGGGTTGTCATATTGCGGCGTGGGCTTTGCCTGAGGGAACACAGGTGCTGTCCTCAATACGTCTCGCAGATTCCAATATCCTTCTACCGTTCGCCAACCCGGTACGATGATCGACCTGCGCAGTGATACAGTGACGCAACCGTCGGCCGAGATGCGAAGGGCGATGGCGACGGCCGAGGTGGGTGACGACGTTTTTCGCGACGATCCCACGGTCCGGCTCCTCGAGGAACGCACGGCCGAACTGTTGGCCAAGCCCGCCGCCCTGTTTGTACCGTCGGGCACGATGGCCAACGTGGCGGCCATCCGCGCTTTTACCCATCACGGCGACGAAGTGATCTGCGACGAGAGCTCCCACATCGTGCAATACGAGGTCGGGGCACACGCCGCGCTCTCCGGGGTCCAGCTTCGCCAACTGCCGGGCGAGTTCGGACTGCTGACCGCCGACCAGGTGCGCGAGGCAATCCGGCCGGAGAACATCCACGTCCCGGTCAGCCGGGTGGTCGCACTCGAGAACACGCACAACCGAGGCGGCGGCTCAGTTTATCCGGTCGGGCAAGCGCGCGAGATCGCCGAGGTCGCCCACGCGCACGGGGCGAAGGTCCACATGGACGGTGCTCGGCTGATGAACGCCTGCGTGGCGTTGGGAGTGAATTCGGAGGAGTACACCCGGCACGTCGATTCCTGCACGTTGTGTTTCTCGAAAGCGCTCGGAGCCCCGGTCGGATCGGCGATCGTTGGGGATGTCGAGTTCATCGAGCGCGTCCGGCGTATCCGGAAGATGCTGGGCGGCGCGATGCGCCAGGTCGGCATCATCGCGGCCGGGGCGTTATACACCATCGAACACAACATCGACCGGCTGGCTGAGGATCACGCCAACGCCAGGCGGCTGGCGGCCGGTCTGGCCGGACTGCCGGGGATCGAGATCGATCCCGACACGGTGCAGACGAATATCGTTATCTTTCGGGTCAACCGCCCCGATCTGTCGGCGGCGGGGCTTGTGAAGCAGATGGGAGACCGGGGCGTCGCGTTCATCGCGTTCGGCCCGGATAGCTGCCGGATGGTGACCCACCTCGACGTGTCGCGCGATGAGATCGATCAGGCACTCGACTGCCTGCACCGACTTCTCGATTGACCCTCACGAGTCGGCTCCAGCTAAACATTCCGCCTTCTGTTCCGAGAATACCCGTGAGGACAGAAGGAGGAGAAGGTGTCTTTCCAAGAGCGGTGCCTGCACGAGACGGCCTATTTTCACTCGGTCCAGCAGTTGGGTGAACTGCCCCCGACCGAGCTGTGGCACTGCCCGGACTGCAAGAGCACCGTGTCGGCGGAGACGCTGGGCAAGAAT
>PWKM01000350.1 GCA_003559755.1 Planctomycetota bacterium | reverse complement strand
CGGAACGGCTCGGCCGGACGAAGCTCTACGCCTTCGGGCCGTGGGGGATGCTGAAGAAGACCGCCGCCATCGCCGCCGAGCACGAACTCGACTGCGACGTCCTGCTCGAAGAACGGATGGGCTGCGGAGTCGGCGCCTGCATGTCCTGCTCGGTGATGGTCTATGGCGATGACGGCCGGCCGGTGTACGCCCGGGCGTGCGTCGAGGGACCCGTCTTCGATGCGGCCTCCGTGGTGTGGGATGCCAAATGAATCTGAACACGACGATAGCCGGTATCCACATGAACACCCCGCTGGTGATGGCGTCCGGCACCTTCGGGTTCGGCGAGGACTTCGCCCGGTTCGACGATTTCGACGAATCGGCCGTGGGGGCGATCTCGCTCAAGGGGACGACCCTCGAGCCGCGGCTGGGCAACCCGCCGCCGCGCATCGCCGAGACGCCAGCCGGGGTGCTCAACGCCATCGGGCTCCAGAACCCCGGCGTCGATGCCGTGGTCCGGCATGTGCTCCCCCGACTCGAAGCCGGCGGCCTGACCACGCCCCTGTTCGCGAACATCGCGGGCGAGACCGTCGAGGAGTACGCGGAGGTGGCCCGCCGGTTCTCCGCCGCACCGAACATCGCCGCCCTCGAGGTCAACATCTCCTGCCCGAACGTGCGGCACGGCGGGCTGGCGTTCGGCGCCGACCCGGCCGAAGCGGCCCGGGTCGTCCGGGCCGTCCGGCAAGCCACCGACCTCCCGGTCATCACCAAGCTGAGCCCGAACACCGGCCGGCTCGTCGAGGTCGCCGAGGCCTGTGTCGACGCGGGCAGCGACGCCCTGTCGCTCATCAACACCCTGGTGGGGATGGTCATCGACCTGCGCAGCCGCCGCCCACTCCTGGGGAACCAGACCGGCGGGCTGTCCGGCCCGGCCATCCGCCCGGTCGCCGTCGCCCAGGTCTTCCGCGTGTACGCGGCCGTCGGACATCGCCTCCCGATTATCGGGATGGGCGGGGTGTCGGACCCGGACGGTGCGTTCGAGATCATCCTCGCGGGCGGTGCGGCCGTGGGCGTGGGCACGGCGCTGTTCTTCAACCACCGGGCGCCGCGAGAAATCGCCGATGGGCTCGAACGGCACTTGGCCGACGCCGGCCTGAGCCGGCTCAGCGACGCCGTGGGGGCCGCACATCGGCAGTCCCGAATCGGAGGAGGCGGTCCGTGAAACGAGCCCGATGGCTGCTCCCCGCTCTGATCGCCGTCGGCGCCTGCAACGCCGCCGCGCCCGCACTGTACCGCTACTATCTGCCGGCGATGCTCGGCCCGGTGGCCGTCGAGGTCCAGATGATCACCACCACCGACGCCCGGGCCCGGCGGGCGGTCCAGGCCGGGTCCGCCGAGGTCAGCAAAATCCACAACCTGCTCAGCCGGTACCTCGAAGCCAGCGAGGTCTCACGGATCAACCGGCAGAGCGGCCGCGAGACACACGCCTCGGCACAGACCGTCGAAGTGGTCCGGCGTGCCATCGAAATCGCCTGCCTGACCGACGGCGCGTTCGACATCACGGTCGGGCCGCTCGTCGCCCTGTGGCGGGACGCCATCCGCTCGGGAGAACTCCCCGACCCCGAGGAACTCGAACGAGCCCGCGGGCTGGTCGGCTATCAACAGATCACCGTCGGCGACAACAGCGTCACGCTCGAAAAGCCGGGGATGTCCATCGATCTCGGCGGGATCGCCAAGGGATACGCCGTCGATCGCGTGGTCCGGGCACTCCGGGATACGGGCATCGAGGACGCCCTGGTGGACGCCGGGGGCGACGGATACGCGATGGGCCTGAACGCCCAGGCGGAGCCGTGGCGGATCGGCCTCGAACATCCCCGCCAGGAAGGCCGCGCCCCGCTCGGCATCGTACTCCGCCTCTCCGACCGGGCATACGCCACCTCGGGCGACTACCGGCAATACACCGAGATCGACGGCGAGAGATACAGCCACATCATCGATCCCCGCACCGGCCGGCCCGCCCGCGAGGCCGCCTCGGCCACCGTCGTCGCCCCCGATTGCATGACCGCCGACGCACTGGCCACCGCCCTCTTGGTGATGCCCCCCGAGGCCGGCGTCGAGCTCGTCGATTCGCTCGAAGACGTCGAGTGCCTGATCATCACCATCCGGGACGACGAACTGCACAAGATCGCCTCCAGCGGGTTCTACGACCTGACCGACGACGCCCGGGACCGGCCGGCCGATTCGGACGACGACTCGTCGGAATAGCCGCGAGAGCCCGCCCGCCTGCCCCGGTTTCGTACGGACGCCTGCCCCACCACAAATGCCGGCCCATCATAGCCCCGACGTTCGCCCTCCTGCCGGCAATCGACCGCTCACCCGGAGGCCCACACAGGTCGTCCGACACGTTTACATATTCCGCCCCCTTGCCCTTGAAACCCGGCCGCTCCTGTTAGATAATGCGTCGGACAGACAAGCGCGCCCGTAGCTCAACTGGATAGAGCATCGGTCTTCGGAACCGAGGGCTGCAGGTTCGAATCCTGCCGGGCGTGCCATTG
>PWKM01000208.1 GCA_003559755.1 Planctomycetota bacterium | reverse complement strand
GCCCGCCGACGACGAGCGGCTCGCCGGGCTGGAGGCGGAGATTCTCGACCAGGTCAACGAACTCGGGATCGGGCCCGCCGGGCTGGGCGGCCGGACGACCGCCCTCGCCGTACACGCCGCCGCCCTGCCCTGCCACATCGCCAGCTTGCCCGTCGCCGTCGTGCTCCAGTGCCACGCCCACCGCCACCGGAGGATCGAGCTATGAGCGAGCCGAGAACGATATCGCTGACCACCCCCCTGTCGCCCGACGCCGTCGCCGACCTCGTGGCGGGCGACCGGGTCCTGCTCTCGGGGGTGGTGTACGCGGCCCGGGACACCGCCCACAAGCGGCTGATCGACCTGCTGGAGCGCGGCGAGGAGCCGCCCATCCCGCTCGACGGCCAGGCGATCTATTACGCCGGCCCGTCGCCGGCCCGGCCCGGGCAGGTCATCGGGTCCGCCGGGCCGACGACCAGCGGGCGGATGGACCCGTACACCCCCGCACTGCTCGCCGCCGGGGTCCGGGCGACCATCGGAAAGGGACGCCGCTCGCCCGAGGTACGGCGGGCCATCGCCGAACACAACGCGGTGTACCTCGGAGTCATCGGCGGGGTGGCCGCACTGGTCGCACGATGCGTCGTCGCCTGCGAGGTGGTCGCGTTCGAAGAGCTCGGACCCGAGGCGATCCGCCGGCTCGAATTCGACCGGCTGCCCGCGTTCGTCATCAACGACGCCCACGGCCGCGATCTGTACGAAGAGGCGGCCGCGAAGGAGAGCGCTTGAACAACGAGGTGTGCGATGTGGGATGAGGTCCGGACGTTCATCGACGAGCACAAATCGTTCCTCGTCACCACCCATATCTTCCCCGACGGCGACGCCATCGGATCGGAGCTGGCGCTCGCTCGGGCACTCCGCAAACTGGGCAAGCGGGCACTGGTGGTCAACGAGCACCCGACGCCCCGAATCTACGAGTTCCTCGACCCGGACGGCTCCATCAACACGTACAGCGAGGACTTGGACGACCGGATCGCCCGGTGCACCGGGGCGTTCGTGCTCGACGTCGGATCGCTGGAGCGGCTGGGCAACGTCGGCCCGGCGCTCGAGCGGGCCGGGCCGGCCACCGCCTGCATCGACCACCACAAGACCAACGGCGGGTTCGCGGACGTCAACGTGGTCGATCCCCACGCCGCCTCCACCGGCGAACTGATCTACGACCTGGTCCGGGCGCTCGACGTGCCCATCACCCGAGGCATCGCCGACGCCCTGTTCATCGCCACGGCGACCGATACCGGGTGGTTCCGGTTCCCGAACACCAGCCCCCGCGTCCACCGGATGGCGGCGGACCTCATCGAACTGGGCGTCGAACCCGCACGGACCTACGCGGCCATCCACGAGACGGACCGGTGGGAGCGGATGGAACTGGTCAAGCGGGTGCTGGGCACACTCGAGGGCGCCGCAGACGGCCGGATCGCCTACTTCTACCTCACGAACGCGATGCTGGAGGAGACCGGGGCGACCGAGGAGGACGCCGAGGAGCTGACCGACCTGCCGAGGCCCATCGAGGCGGTCCAGCTCATCCTGTTCTTCCGCGAGACACGGGGCAAGGTCAAGGTCAGCATGCGGTCCAAGGACGGCCCGCCCGTGGATACCCTGGCCGGGAAATACGGCGGCGGCGGGCACGCCAGGGCCGCGGGCATCCTCATGGAAGGCGAACTCGCCGACGTGATGAACACCATCGTCAACGAGGCGAAGGCACTCCTCGACACCAGCGGCCGGTGAGCAGGCCCATAACCGTACCATCCAGCCCCAGCCCCGATGACATACGTGCAAGTTCGGGCGGGGCTGCGGTTTGGCCTGTATGCGGCACGTATTGCGGTTATACGGTGCGGAGAGGGGTTGTGCGTCTGGTCGGGGCGACTGGATTCGAACCAGCGACCTCTTGAACCCCATTCAAGCGCGCTACCAAACTGCGCCACGCCCCGAATCGTCGCCCATATGGTAACCAAGGCCCCACTTGATTGCAAGCCCGACCGCCCGCGTTCCGCAAAGCGGATACGATGTCCCTGCGTTTCCGGGGCCGAAACGTTACTCGATTGGCTCTCCTTGCCGATAATGATATAATGAATACTGTTCGGGCGGCTGAACGGGCCATCACTCAGCGGGGCCCGCTTCCCTGAAGAACGGGCGAGAGAGCCACGTGCACATCCTGATGCTCAACTACGAGTTCCCGCCGATCGGCGGCGGCGGCGGGGCTGTGACCCGCGACCTGGGCAGCCGGCTTGTCGATATGGGGCACCAGGTTGATGTCGTCACCATGTCGTATCGCGGCCTGCCCAGAGAAGAGACCGTCGCCGGCGTCCGCGTCTTCAGAGTCCCGTCACTCCGCCGCCGAAAGTCGTCCTGCAGCATCCCCGAGATGCTCAGCTACATCGCCGTCGCCCGCATTTTTCTCCGCCGCCATATCCCTTCGACCGACTACGATATTGTCCATTGCCACTTCGCTCTGCCCACCGGCCCCCTGGCGTTATTTCTCAAGCGGCGGTATGGTCTCCCCTACGTCCTGACCTGCCACGGG
>PWKM01000056.1 GCA_003559755.1 Planctomycetota bacterium | reverse complement strand
GGCCGCGCCCGCCATCACCACCGCCAACGCCATTCCCGCCACAACCAGATTTCTCCATCGCCTTGCCGTCTTCATCTTGCCCTCCTTTCCTTCGGCTCCCCTTCTGGAACAGGATACGCAGCCGGCCGGGCAGTCCTGCGGGACCGGCGCAGAAAATGGTGCATGAGGGAGCCGTGGGCACGGGACGGCGGGGGGAGGCGGAGAGGTATGGGGACGGCGGTGCGGATGACAGATGAAGAGCAGGAGTGATATCACGGAAAGTCCGTGAACCGTCCATCGGGATATCGCTCGGTCAGCGTCTCCCACAGTTGCCGCAGCTCGTCGGGCGACAGCAGCGCGGTGGCCTGGAACCGGTCGATCTTCTGGCTGGAGAGCAGTTGGGCGATCCCGACGAGTTCGTCCATCGACCGGCGGTCCGGCTTCAGCGACCAGGTTCGCGGTCCGCTCCCCGAGACAGCAACAACCGCGTCGTCGGAGTCGAGGAAAACCGCGTCGCCGGGGCCGCTTCCCGTGCGCAGGGGCGGGCTGATCGGCTCGCCGGTCGATGCATCCCACACGCGGGCCGCGCCGTCCGCGCTCGTGGTGACCACTCGCCGACCGTCCTGGCTGAACCGGGCCCGGCGCACTTCCGCCGCGTGATGAAACGGCGGCGCCGCAGTCGCCCCGGTCGCGACCTCCCACACCTGGGCGGTCCTGTCGCGCGACGCGGTGAGCAGCCGTTCCCCGAGCGGGTCGAACTCGAACCACATCACGTAGCCCGCGTGCTCCAGCGGGGGGCCGGCGGGACGGCCGGTACGGGCGTCCCAGACATATACAGCGCTCCCCGAGGCAGTCGCCAGCAGCCCGCCCGCCGGGCTGTACATCGCCAGATGAACGAACGACGGGTGCCGCCCCGTCCGGGCCGACGGTTCACTGTCGCCGACCTCATACACCCGCGCGATTCGGTCTGCCCCTGCGGTGACCACGTGCCCGCCGTCCGGGCTGAACGCCGCATCGATCACCGGCCCGTCGTGCACCCACGCGGGTCCGACCGGCTCGCCCGATCCGGCGTCCCACACGCGGACGGTCTGGTCGAACCCCGCAGTGACCAGCTTGTTGCCCTGTGGGGCGAACTGTATGCTCAGCACCGGCGGGTCGTGGTCCAGCGGCTGGATAACCGGTCGGCCGGAGTCTGCATCCCAGACCATCGGTGCCTGATCGAGCGCCGCGGTGGCCAGCCGGCGTCCGTCCGGGCTGAACGCGACTCGGCTTACCGTGCCCGCCTCATCGGCCAGTTGGAACAGTTCGGCCCCGGTTCGCAGGTCATACACGCGGACCGGCTCGCCCCTGACCACCGCGGCCGCCCGCTGTCCGTCCGGGCTGAACGCCACTCGCCTCGGCGGAGCGGCCGCGTTCCCCGGCTCGTCGGCTTCATCTCGGTCGGGCACAGTCCACAGGCGGACCAGATCGTGGCCGACGGTCATCACCCGTTCGCCGTTCGGGTCGAACGCCACGCTCTGGATGCCGCCGCTGTGGCGGAGGAGCGGGGTGATCGGCTCGCCGGTTTCGAGGTCCAACACCTTCGCCGCGTCAGCGCCCGCCAGGAATAGGAGCCGACCGGCGCGGCAGAAGCCCACCTGGTGGATCGTCGCCTCGTGGGCGATGGGTTCCCTGGCAGGCCCGCCCGTGTCCGCCTCCCACAGGCGCACCACGTTCCGGCTCACAGTCGCCAGCAGCCGCCCGGCCGGCCCGAATTCGAAGTGCTCGACCGGGGCCGGGGGCTGGACGGGCGGCCAGGCGGGCTCGCCCGTTGCGGAGTGCCACATGTGCAGGCGGTCCGGTGTGACCGTGGCCAGCCGCTCGCCGTCGGGCGAGAAGGCCGCCCTTCGGACCGGGCCGTCGTGCGTCATCGGCCGGCCCACCGCATCGCCCGTTTCCGTCTCCCATATCCGCACCACGCCGTCTCGCCCCAGGGTGGCGATAAACCGTCCGTCCTCGCTCACATCGCCGAACCGCTGCTCCTCGTCCTCGCCAAATGTCCGGAGCGACTGTTCCGGCCGGTCGGTATCCCACATCCCGATGGCCCGGTCCGGCGTCCTGACAAAGACGAGCCGCCCGTCCCGGCTGATGCGTGGCCGAAGGATCGCCACGTCGTGATGCATGGGCGGGGTGACCGGCTCGCCGGTGGGGAACCGCCACACTCGTATCGTGCCGTCTTCGTGGGCGGTCACCACACGGGAGCCGTCGCCGCAGAGCACCGCCGTGTTGGCCGGCTGGGGGTATGTCATCGTCGGGCCTTCCGGCGTGCCGCCCGGTACGGTCCAGGCCCGGGCGGAATCGCGTCCGACCGTTAGAACCCGCCGCCCGTCCTCGCTGAATCGGGCATCGAGCACCCGGTCTTCGGGAAAGACCATCGTGTCCAGCGGCGGGACACGGGCAAGCACGTTGCGTATTCGGACACGCTGGTTGCGGACCCCGGAATCGTCGGGCGGCATCCGTTCGCCGGCCTCCTCGGTGATACGGAGTGCTTCCACGTGCCACAACAGGGCGGCGGCATAGTCCGACTCGTCGTACCGCTGCC
>PWKM01000241.1 GCA_003559755.1 Planctomycetota bacterium | reverse complement strand
TATCATCCATTCACCTCGTTGGTGCGGCTGTTTGGCTGATTTTTCTGCCGCCATTTTAACAGCTCAGCACCAACGAGGCCATTTTCATTCGATCCCCCAAAATGCTAACGCAGAATCCGGGGGGCCGCGCCGGGCTTGACCCCGTTATTACATATTTGTAGGATTTGGCCGGTATGCTCACCGGAATGTAGGTTTCGACAGGAGGGCTGTCGTGGCGGCAGAGCCGCAGATCAAACGCGAGGTGCAGGAGCTGACGCTGCTGTTCGAAATCAGCCGGATTCTCGACGGCAGCCCCGACCTGCACGATGTCCTCGGACCGGTCCTCGAGGCGGTCGCCGACCAGATGGGGATGGTCCACGGGGCGATCGCCCTGTTGAATCGCGGCACGTCCGAGATCGTGACCGAGGCCGCCTACGGCCTGTCGTCCTCCGAGCAGAAACGCAGCGTCTATCGGCTCGGCGAGGGGGTCACCGGGCGGGTGGTCGAGACGGGCCGCCCGTCGATCGTCCCCCGCGTCTCCGAGGATCCCGATTTCCTCGACCGGTCCGAGGCCCGCCGTGCCCCGGACAAGGGCGAACTGTCGTTCGTCGCCGTCCCCATCAAGCTGGGGACCGAGACGCTCGGCTGCCTGAGCGCCGATCGACCGTTCAGCGGCGAAGGGCCGCTGCGGGACGACGTCCGCCTGCTCTCTATCATCGCCTCGATGATCGCCCAGGCGGTCCGCCTCCGCCAGGCGGTCGCCGAAGAGCGCCAGCGGCTGGTCGAAGAGAACCTGCGCCTGCAGGAAGAGCTGCGCGACCGGTTCCGCCCGTCGAACATCGTCGGCAACTCGAGCGCTATGCAGTCGGTGTACGACCTGATCGCACAGGTGTCGGACAGCGGTGCGACCGTGCTCATCAGCGGCGAGAGCGGCGTGGGCAAGGAACTGGTCGCACACGCCATCCACTACAACAGCCCCCGGGCCGAAAAGCCGTTCGTCCGGTTCAACTGCGCCGCCCTCCCCCAGTCGATCATCGAGAGCGAACTGTTCGGGCACGAGGAGGGCGCGTTCACCGGCGCCGTCCGCCGGCGGCAGGGCCGATTCGAGCGGGCCGACCAGGGGACGATGTTCCTCGACGAGATCGGCGACATCAGCCCGGCCACCCAGGTCAAGCTGCTCCGTGTGCTCCAGGAGCGCGAGTTCGAGCGAGTCGGCGGGTTCGAACCCATCCGCGTGGACGTCCGGATCATCGCCGCCACCAACCACGACCTCGAGGCACTCGTCGCCGAGGGCGCATTCCGACAGGACCTCTACTACCGCCTCAACGTGTTCCCCATCCACGTCCCGCCGCTCCGCGACCGGAAGACCGACATCCTGCTCCTCGCCGATCACTTCTGCGAGATGTACGGCAAGAAGAACCGAACGGACGTCCGCCGCATCTCGACCCCCGCCATCGACATGATGATGCGATACCACTGGCCCGGCAACGTCCGCGAACTCGAAAACTGCATCGAAAGGGCCGTCCTGCTCTCCGACGACGGAGTCATCCACGGTCACCACATGCCGCCCTCGCTCCAGACCGCCGAGGCGAGCGGGACCGTGCACCGGGGCAAGCTGGAGGAAGCGCTCGACAACCTCGAACGCGAGCTCGTCATCGACGCCCTGAAAAGCGCCAGGGGCAACCAGGCCCGGGCCGCCCGCGCCCTGGACATCACCGAACGGATGATGGGGCTCCGCGTGAAGAAACACGGCATCGACACCGACCGCTTCCGCGAGCGGCGATAGATACCGCCCGGCCGGATTTTGCTTGACTTCTCCGTTTACAACGTGTTCAATGGACGGTAGAGAATGCGGCACACCGGCTGCATCACGAGCGGGTACCTGGAGGAGGGACAAAGATGGGAGAGCAGCAGACGGGAAGGATCGACGATCGACATGCAGGCGGCGGAGCCACCCCGCCGCGCCTGCCCCCTCAGAAAACGTCCGGATTGGCCATCGCGGCGCTCATACTCGGCCTGACTGGCTTCTTCACCATGGGGCTGACGGCGATCCCGGGGCTGATCGTCGGCATCATCGCACTGGTCAAAATCGACAAAAGCGGCAGGCGATTGAGCGGGCAAGGGATGGCCATCGCCGGAACGGTGATATCCGGAGTCTCGATCTTTTTTGTCGTCATTGTCGTCATTCTGGCGGGAATGCTGGTTCCCGCGCTCGGGATGATACGGCAAGAGGCCCGGCAAACGAGCTGCAGGTCGAACCTGACATCGATTGCAATAGCAACACGGAGTTGGTCAACAAAATACGGGGATGATGGCGCGTACTACCCGCCGTCGATGCGGGCGCTCTATGACGACGGCGTAATCGAAGACATAGAAACGTTCTTCTGTCCGGTAAGCGTTACCGAACGCCAACCCGAACACATTGGGGACGATTATGACTCCCTGCTCGATATCGCGGGCGAGAGTATTCCAACCTGGCTGGTAAACGGTACCGACACTCCGCTCGCCTGGGATAACACACCCGACCGACACGGCGGGATACATGTCGTCTATTGCAACTACGCCGTCAAGTTCATCCCGGGCGAAGACG
>PWKM01000022.1 GCA_003559755.1 Planctomycetota bacterium | reverse complement strand
GGCCTCGGCCACCCGGGCCGGCTCCTCGGAGTCGAGCGCTTCGGGCTCTCCGCCCGCTACAGCGCAGAAGCCGCAGCCGCGGGTACACACGTCGCCCAGGATCATAAACGTGGCTGTACCGTGGTCGAAGCACTCGCACTGGTTCGGGCAGTGTGCGCCCTGGCATACGGTGTGGACGCCCAGCCCGCCCAGCAGCTCGCGAACGCGGGCGGTACGTCCGCCGCTCGGTATCCGTTTCTTGAGCCAGGGGGGGAAGCGCCTGCCGACCGTATCCCTTTTTTCGTCCCCCTTTGCAGGAGGAGTGGGTTCTGTAAGTGATCGGCTCATAGTCTGTCTGGATTCTATGCCCACAAGCTATTCCTGTCAAGCCGACCAAATACCGAAGGGCGACCGGTTCCGTGCCTCGGATCGCCATTTGAATGCTCTCCATACCCCGTTATAATGCGGCGGAAAACGGGGCCGCATCACCGGGCACGGCGCTCGGAACCGTTCCCCCTGTTCTCTCAAAAGAATGAAATGGACGTGAAATGAGAAGACCGAATGTTGTTCTGATGCACACCGACCAGCAGCGCTGGGATACCATCGGGAAGGTCAGCCCGTGGGCGGTCACCCCCAACCTCGACCGGCTCGCCGACGAGGGCGTCCTGTTCGAAAACGCGTTCTGCAACAGTCCGGTCTGCATGCCCAGCCGCCAGAGCATGCTCAGCGGCCGGTACCCCTCCGTTGTCGGCTGTGCGACGAACGGCATCGAGATGCCTCCCGACATCGAGTGCATCCACAACATCCTCGACCTGTACGGCTATCACACCGCGAACCTGGGCAAGCTGCACTTCAAGAACCACTCGAACCGCGACCATCGCGAGCCGCATCCGAGCTACGGTTTCGACGAGCTGGTGCTCTCGGACGAGCCGGGCTGCTATGACGATGCGTACATCAAATGGGTCGAGGCGAGGGACCCCGCCCAAGTCGAGAACTGCCGGTGCTCGACCCCGCCCGCGTGGGAAGGTCCGCCGGTCGACAAGCAACCGCGAGGCACACACGAGCCGTACCTGTTCGAGGGGCCCGAGGATCTGACCCACACCGCCTTCGTCGCCGATCAGACCATCGAGACCATCAGGCGGCGAGCCGGCCGCGGGCCGTTCTTCGCCATCGCCGGATTCTACGCCCCGCACTGCCCGGTCAACCCGCCGGAACGGTTCGTCGATATGATCGATCCCGGCGCCTTGCCGCTCCCGGCGATGAACGACCACGAGCGGGACCTGCGCGGGCTGTCGGACGATGAATGGCGCAAGGTCAGGGTCTATTACCACGCCCTCGTTTCGCACGTCGATGACCAAGTCGGCCGTATCCTGCGGGCGCTCGACGAGACCGGCGAGCGGGAGAACACGGTCGTGGTGTTCACCTCGGACCACGGCGACCACCTGGGCGACCACGGCCTGACCGCGAAGGGGCCGCCGGGCTATGACAGTTGCTCGCACGTGCCCATGATCGTCGCCGGCCCGGGCGTCAAGGCAGGCCAACGCCGCCGCGAGCTCATCGAACTGGTCGATCTGGCCCCGACACTGCTCGACCGCTGCGCCATCCAGTCGCCCCCCTTCTTCCAGGGGCGATCCTTCGCCCCACTGCTCGACGGGGATAACTACGACGAACGCCGGTCCGCCTTCATCGAGTTCAAATATCCGTTCGAATCGTCCTGGAAGGCGGTCCGCACACACAACTTCAAGTACTGCACGTCGGCGGCCGGAGAGGAACTGCTGTTCGATCTGCGGTCCGACCCGAACGAGTTGACCAACCTGGCCGACCGGCCCGACGCCCAGCCCGCGTTGCACGCCATGCGGGAGGAACTGCTCCGCCGCTGGTTCGACGTGGAAGACCAGTACCCGCTGCCGACCGGGAGCTATTGAGACGGGAACTCAGGTGAAACAAACGCTCGATCTTGGCCGGGCCGCCATCGAACCACGGGGACCGGTTGTCGCCGGCTCATACCAGACCATCACCTTCACCTATACGGCGGGGCATCCGGTCGACGACAGCGGCTATGTGCTGGTCGTATTCCGCCAGATCGGCGATTTCGGAGAGCCGCAGTTCGACGACCCGACGGCCCCGAACTACTGCTCGGTCACAACGGGCGGCGATTGTGTCATCCGGCCGAGTTGGGGTGCGAAGCGCTACATCCGACCGTGGGCGAAAGCGCTGCATCTCCAGGTAACGAAGGGCTATCTGGACCGCGGCGAGTCGGTCGTCGTCACTTTCGGAGATACGGCCGGCGGCTCGCCCGGCTGGCGGATGCAGACGTTCTGCGAGAAGACGTTCGAATTCAAGACGCTCGTCGATCCCATTGCCACGTTCCAGTTCAAGGAGCTGCCCGAATCACCGACCCTGGAAATCATCCCCGGAAAGCCCGCACGAGCTGTCTGCATCACACCTTCCCAGGCCGTTGCGGGCGAACAGTTCGACTATCATCTCAAGCTGGAAGACCGCTGGGGCAACCCGGTTGGGATACCGGACCGACGAACGGCTCGGCCAAATTCGCCGGGGGCGCAGACCGTCGAAGCGACGGACCCCGACACCGGCCTCTCCTCGACGAGCAACCCAATCGACGTTCGTGACGGTGCCGAGCTGGCGAATGTTGAAACTAAGACAGCGGGCAATAACGACCTCGCCTTTGGGAAGCCCGAACTCAACCATTACTGGGCCGACCTGCACGGGCAGTCGGAGGAGACGGTCGGCACCAACTCAATCGACGACTACTTCACGTTCGCCCGCGACATTGGCTTTCTGGACATAACAGGGCACCAGGGCAACGATTTCCAGGTGACCGACAGGTTCTGGCGAGAGATAGAGGCAAAATCGAAAGCGTTCTGCAAACCCGGCCGATTCGTCACCTTCCCCGGCTACGAATGGAGCGGGAACACACCGCTCGGAGGCGACCGGAACGTGTATTTCACGAGCGAGGGCGGCCGCATCGTCCATAGCTGTACCGACCTGCTGCCGGGCAGGGAGACCCGTTACCCGATCGCAGCGACGGCGGACGAATTGTTCGCCGAGCTTCGCAGGCAGGCCCGCCCGCGTGCGTTTATGTTCGCCCACGTCGGCGGTCGCTACGCCGACCTGTCGATGCACGACGACCAGCTCGAGCCGGCGGTCGAGGTACACTCCGCCTGGGGCACGTTTGAGTGGTTGCTGGACGATGCACTGCGGCGCGGATATCGGGTCGGGATCGTGGCAAACTCCGACGGGCACAAGTGCAGGCCGGGAGCGTCCTACCCGGGTGCGAAAAGCTTCGGCTCGCTCGGCGGGCTGACCTGCGTGCTGGCCCGGAAACTCGACCGCCGAAGTATCGCCGCTGCCATCCGAGCACGACACTGCTACGCGACTACCGGCAACCGCCCGCTGCTCGACCTGACGCTGACCATCTCGAAGGGCGACACGGCAATGATGGGCGATGTTGTCGAGCTTTCACAGGACGATGGATCGTCACACCCCGTCCTCCGCTTCAATGCAGTGGGCACCGGAGCGATCCAGCAGGTGGAGGTGCGAAACGGGCTCGACACATTGACGACACTCCGGCCATACGGAGAAGACGATCTGGGCAGGCGGGTCAAAATCACGTGGAGCGGGGCGGAGGTCCGAGGCCGGGCCAGAATGACCCGTTGGGACGGTGCATTGTGTGTCCGGGGCAACGCCATTGAGCATATCGAGCCGATCAACTTCTGGAACCCCGACCGGCAGCCGGAGCGGACGGGCGAAGCAGCGGTCCGTTGGCGGTCGACCACCACCGGAGGCACCTGCGGACTGATCCTGACCCTCGCCGACCGAAACGCGGGGGCGGTTGAACTGAATACGGCCCAGCGGGAGGTTACGTCGGAGGTCGCATCCATCGGACTGCGGCCCACGACCTGGGAGTGCGGCGGGCTGCAGAAACAGATACAGATGCTGCGCCTGCCGGATAATGACATCCGGCCGGATACCGACGGGACGAATTTGAACCGGGTTCGCCCGCGGTGTTCGCTCGCTTTCGAGTTGCCGCTCCCCGACCTGCAGCCAGGGGACAACCCGATCTACCTCAAACTGACCCAGGAGGACGGACACACGGCATGGACAAGCCCGGTTTACGTGTTACTGTAGCCGGCCCCGCCCGACACCGGACGGGCCGGAATGGACACGAACGCTGTCAGCGAACGAAAGGAAGGACAGATGGAACTGAGCGAAGTGACGAGGGCGAGAGGGCTGGAGTGCGCACGAGGGATCGCCGACTGGCTGTGCATGGTCCAGGCACGCCACGGGACGGATAACCCGTCGGCGGGCACGTTCCCCTGGGCGGTCGAGAAAGGCGGGCAGGAACACTGGGCGAACAACTGGAATCTGGCGTTCGCATCGATGGGCCTGCTCGCCGCGTCCAAGGCGTTCGACGAGCCCATCTACGAGGCGGCGGCCCTGCGGATGGGCAACTATTTGAAGACGCTCCAGATATTCGACCCGTTCAAGCCGGACGACTATGGCGGCATCCGGGAGATGACGCCGCAGACGCCGTGGTGCTTCCCCCGCGACGCGCTGTCGGCGGCCTGGGCGTTCATCGAACTCCATAGACACACCGACGACGCCGAATGGCTCGAACGGGCGCGGCTGTGGGGCGAGTGGTTCCTGAAAAACGGTCGCGACCACGAGGGCTGGCCGCTGTGGGGCTATGAATTCGAGCCGCAGTGGGAAGGCCAGACACGAGCCATGCGGCCCGACCTGCTCGGCTGCTTCCACGGCGGATCGCTCAACTTCCTCTACCACCTCGGCCTGGCGACCGGCGACGAGAAGTGGACGGGCGAACCGCTCACCACCATCGCCAACCTCCTCGTCGAGGAGATTCAGCAGCCGGACGGATACTTCCTCAGCATCGAGCGCGAGACACGCAAGCCGCCGGAGGCCGACCCCCAACGCGGGCTGCACCGGGCAAACGACGATTTGAGCACACTCGGACTGCTCTGCTCGTATCGGGCCACCGGCGACGAGCGGTACCTGCGGTCCATCGAGACGTTCCTGCGGTCGGTGTTCGGCGCTCAGCGGGATGATGGCTCGTTCGAGGACAGCGTGGCGTCCATCCCGGTCGTCATCAACGTACTCCACGAGGCGGGCGATCTGGTCGATGTGCCCGCCGCCACCGACCAGGCGGTCGAGCGGGCGCTCGGCGTCCTGTATGCCGCACAGTCAGACGGGAGCCGGAACCCGCGGATGCGAGGCGGGCTCATCGAGGAAGGGACGTACTATGTCTGCGCCCGGTCGAGTTGTTACGCCCTGATCGTCCTGCTGAAGCTGTTCGCTGGGGTCGGCGATTTCCTGCGGGATTAGCCCGGCTCGGGCTCCGACTCGCGGCGGGCCTGTCGCTGGAGGCGGATGAGTTTGCGGATACCGCGCCGGCCGAGGTCGAGCAGCCGGTCGAGTTGATCGCGGTCGAACGGTTCTCCTTCGGCAGTCCCCTGGACCTCGATCAGCCGGTCCTTCGCGTCCATCACCAGGTTGAGATCCACGTCGGCCGCGACGTCCTCCCGGTAGCAGAGATCGAGCATCGGCCGGCCGTCGACGATGCCCACGCTGACCGCGGCGGCGTTGCCGGTCAGGGGCTGGCGATCGATGCCCCCCGCCCGCCTGAGATGGGCCACCGCGTCGGCCAGTGCAACGTAGCCGCCGGTGACGGCGAGTGTGCGGGTGCCGCCGTCGGCCTGCAGCACGTCACAGTCCACCACGATAGTCCTCTCGCCGAGCCGGTCGAAACGGACGACCGCCCGGAGGGCGCGGCCGATGAGCCGGCGTATCTCCTCGGAACGGGCGTCGGGGCGTCCTCGGCGAATGTCGCGTTCCCGTCGCTCGGGGGTGGCGGAGGGCAGCATGCTGTACTCGGCGGTGACCCAGCCGGTTCCCGTGCCCAGGCGGAAGTCCGGGACTGTTTCCTCGATCATCGCGGTGCAGAGGATACGGGTGTCGCCGGCGCTGATGAGAACGGAGCCGGGCGCGTATTTTGTGTAGCCACGCTCGATGGTGACAGGTCGGAGCTCGTCGATGCGGCGTCCGTCGGCCCGTGTCATCAGCCCGCCTCCACGCCGAGCAGGAAGAAGATGAGCGCCTTCTGCACGTGCAGCCGGTTCTCGGCCTGATCGTACACGATGGAGCGAGGCCCGTCGATGACTTCGTCGGTGAGTTCCTCGCCACGGTGTGCGGGCAGGCAATGCATCACCGGCGCGTCGGCGGAGGCGGCCGAGAGCAGGTCGGTATTCACCTGGTAGGACTGGAAGGCCTTGCGTCGCACCGCGGCTTCCGACTCCTGCCCCATGCTCGCCCAGGTGTCGGTGTAGATGACCTGTGCGTCGGCGACCGCTTCTCGCGGGTCGCGGACCATCCGGATGGCCGACCGGTCGCCCACTGTCTCGTCCACCGATTCGAGGAACGCGTCGTCGAAGGCATATTCAGCGGGGCCGGAGAGCACGAAGTTCATCCCCAGCCAGACGCACAGTGTGGCGAGCGATCGCGCGACGTTGTTGCTGTCGCCGACAAAAGCCACTGTCACCCCGCGCAGACAGTCGAGCCCGTCGCGCCCGGGGAACAGCTTTTCGCGAATGGTGAACACATCGGCCAGTGCCTGGCAGGGGTGGGCATCGTCCGACAGGCCGTTGATCACGGGCACTGTGGCATGCCGGGCGAGCAGTTCGACGTTTCGGTGGGCGAACGTTCGAACCATGATTGCATCGACATATCGGGACATCACTCTGGCGACGTCCTTGACGCTCTCCCGCTTGCCGAGGCCGATCTCTTGGCCCCGGATGTCGATCGCCTGCCCGCCGGCCTGGATCATCGCCGCCTGGAACGACACGCGAGTTCTCATCGACGGTTTCTCGAAGATCATTCCGAGCACCCGGTCGGCGAGCGCGTCGTTATGTACGCCCTGGGCGATCTGTTTCTTGGTCGTGGTCGCCGCCCGGTACACCTGGACGATCTCGTCGGTGGTGAGGTCGGTCACGTTGACCAGATGCCTGAGTTTTTTCTCTGTCATTGTCTCTCTCGATGCTGCTCGATGGCCGGTTATCCCTGCTGCTCGTCCAGTGCCGCCTCCACGATCTCGAGTCCCTCGTCGAGTTCGTCCTGTGTGACGGTCATCGCCGGGAGGACGCGGAGCACGGTGTCGTGTGTACAGTCGATCAGCAGGCCCTTTTCGAGGCAGGCCCTGGCGACGGGTGCTCCGGGTATGTTCAGCTCGCATCCGACCATCAGGCCCCGGCCTCGGATTTCCTTGACCAACCCGGTCCGTTCAGCGATGCCCCCGAATCGTTCGACCAGGTACTCGCCCATCGACCGGGCGTTCTCCAGCAGGTTCTCCTCCTCGACGGCCCGGAACGCGGCGATGGCTGCGGCGCAGGCGATCGGGTTCCCGCCGAAGGTCGAGGCGTGCAGGCCGGGCACGATGCGGTCCGCGATGTCGGGCCGGGCCTCGATCCCGCCGATGGCCACCCCGCCGCCCAATGCCTTCGCCATAGTGATGAGGTCCGGCTCGATTCCGTAGTGCTGGTGGACGAACCACTCGCCGGTGCGACCGCAGCCGGTCTGGACCTCGTCGATGACGAGCAGCACGTTCTGCCCGTCACACAGTTCGCGGAGTTGGCGCACGTATTCCTCGTCGGCGACGTTGACCCCGCCCTCCCCCTGGATGAGTTCGAGCAGGACGGCGCAGGTCTCGTCGTCGATGGCCTCGGCCACTGCGTCGATATCGTTGAACGGGACGTAGCAGAAGCCGGGCGAGAGCGGGCCGATGCCCTGATGGTACTTATCCTGGCCCGTCGCGGTGACGGCGGCCAGAGTCCGACCGTGGAATGACTCCTTCATCGTGACCACGCGATGTCGCTCGTCCGCGGTGAAAATCCGAGCGAACTTGATCGCGCCCTCGATCGCCTCGGCCCCTGAGTTACAGAAGAAGCATTTGCCGCCGAACGACCGGGTGGAGATGATTTCGGCCAGTTCGCCCTGCAGTTCGTTGTAGTAGTCGTTGGCCACGTGGATCAGCCGCCCGGCCTGTCTCCGGATCGCCTCGACGACCCGGGGATGGCAATGGCCCAGCCCGTTGCAGCCCCAGCCGGGGAAAAGGTCCAGGTACTCGCGGCCGGTGGCGTCCCGGACTCGCGACCCTTTGCCCTCGACCAGCACCACGTCCTTGCGGGTGTAGTTCGGCACAACGTACTTGTCGAACTGCTCGAAAATTCGGGTGATGTCCATCGGGAACTCCAATCCATTCGGTTTCGGTTCTCGGCGATCACACGGCGGGCAATCGTCGTTCGGCACTTTCCGGGGGGCTTCGGGCCGTTCATCGCCCTCCGGCAGAGGGGCCTCCGAGTATCTGGGTACCGATCCCCTTATTGGTAAAGATCTCGAGCAGCAGGGCGTGCGGAATGCTGCCGTCGACGATGTGCGCCTTGTGCACGCCGGCGTCCAGTGCGGCGATGCACGCCCGCACCTTGGGCATCATGCCGCCGGAGATGTGCCCCTGCTCGATCATCCGCTCGATTTCGGCTTCCGTCGCGGACGACAGCAGTTGGGGCTTTCCCTCGGGGCCGGGAACGAGGATGCCGGGCACGTCGGTGAGCAGGACGAACTTCTCGGCATTCAGTGCCCCGGCGATGAACGAGGCGGCCGTATCGGCGTTGCAGTTGAGGACCTCGCCCGCCGGCCCGGTCGCCAGGGGAGCGATGACGGGCACGGTCCGGTCCTCGGTGGCGGCGAGAATCGCGTCGGTATCCACCCCGGTCACCCTGCCGACGAAACCCAGACTGCGTCCGTGCTGGTCGGGGCCGTCGGCCTGGCCTATGGTCAGCGGTTCGGCCAGCAGGGGGCGGCTCTCCTCGGTCGTCAGGCCCACCGACTTGCTCCCGAACGCCCGGATCGCGTCCACCAGCTTGCGGTTCACCTGATTGATGAGCACGTCCGCGACCACGGGCAGTGCCCGCTCGTCGGTCACCCGATAGCCGTGTATGAACTCCGTCTCGATGCCCCGTTCGTCGAGTGCCTGGGTGATGAACTTGCCGCCACCGTGGACGAGGATGGGGCGCATCCCGACCTGGCTCATGAACGCCACGCTGAGAAGCACGTTGTGCAGGTCGGCGTCCTCGATGGTGCTCCCGCCGTATTTCACGACGATCACCGCGTCGTGAAAGTCACGGATGTACGGGAGCGCCTCGATGAGGACGCCTGCTTTCCGGATCGCTTCTTCCATTGGCACTATTCCTCGGGCCGGTCGAGAGCGGGAATTATAGCACCGCCTGTCCGCGAATCAAGCTCTCGGAGAGCGGACGGGGACCGGTTCGCGGGCCAAGAGACTCAGCCGGGCGGGAGCGGGACAACATCGCGGATGTCCGGCGTGTCGGTCAGCAGCATCATCAGCCGGTCGAGGCCCAGGGCCACTCCCGCAGACGGCGGCATCCGTCCCAGCGCGTCGAGCAGGTCCTCGTCGACCGGCAGCGGCGTCTTGCCCAGGCGTTCCCGCTCTGCGTTGTCCGCCTCGAACCGCCGCCGCTGCTCGGCGGGGTCGGTCAGTTCGCTGAACGCGTTGGCGAGTTCCAGCCCGCCGGCGTACAGCTCGAACCGTTCGCAGACGAGCGGGTCGTCGGTGCGGATTCGTGACAGCGCGGCCATTCGCGCCGGGTAATCATAGAGGATGGTCGGCCGCCCCCGGCCGATGCGCGGCTCGATGAACCGCAGGAACACCTTGAAGAACACGTCGTCCCAGGTGTCGTCGTCAGCCAGATCGGTCGCGCCGGCCGCCTCGGCGAGTTCCCGAAGCCGGGCGAGCGGTTCGTCGAACCGCAGCGACAGGCCGGCGTATCGCTGGAACGCCTGTCGCACGGTCATCCGCTCGACAGGCGGCTCCAGATCGAGCTGCTCGCCCTGCCAGCGAACCGCCGAGTCGCCACAGACCGCGTTTGCAACGTATGCCGCCAGTCGTTCGCAGTCGTTCATCACCGTCCGATAGTCGGCCCCGGTTCGATACCACTCGAGCATCGTGAACTCCGGGAGGTGGGTCGGCCCGGTCGGTTCGTCTCGGAACGATTTCGCCAACTGGAAGATGTCGCCCGAGCCGGCGGCCAGCAGCTTCTTCATCGCGTATTCGGGCGACGTGATGAGGAACAGCGGGCGGGCGGCTCGGACGGGAAACGGGTCGAGGTGCGGCTCCAGGCCCGGCGACTCGACGAGCAGCGGCGTCTCGACCTCGGTGAGCCCCTCCGCCTTGAAGAACTCGCGGACGCTGTCGATGATCTGTTCGCGCCGGAGCAGGACCTCTGGAACGTCCATCAGTCGACCTGGAAGCTTTCAGCGGGGAT
>PWKM01000187.1 GCA_003559755.1 Planctomycetota bacterium | reverse complement strand
CAAGAAGCCCGTGTATAATGTCAGGATTACCAAAGAAGGGTATCGGTCCTACGAGACGCAAATCGCCGGCTCCATCAATTCCCTTCCGTATCTCATCGGGAATCTTATCGACCCGACCCTGTTCCTTGGCTGGTTCGTGGTCGATCCGCTGACCGGAGCGATGTGGAAACTCAGACCGGAGTTCGTCCAGGCAAGTCTAGTTGCAGTTGCAGAGGATGAATAGCCCCGACTCCGGCCGGACTTTGGTTCGGGTATGAGGTCGCCTTTGCTGCGGCAACCTGCCCGGGCCAGAAACACTCTAGCTGATGTACAACGAAACGCGCCCCCGCCCAACCGGCGGGGGCGTTTTTATTGCCGTCCCGGTCGTGTTGTCCAATCGGTTTTCGAGGGTGCCGTATCCCTCCGGTTGTACCGCCCGGCGGCAATCCGTAAAATGGCCGCCAACTGTAAGGAGGAATCCAATGGGCAATAACGGACAACGCCGCGACATCAACGGCATCTTCCCGCATCTCTCACTGAACGCCGGACTGGGCCCGCCGCGGTCCGAGTGCGGCGTCGGGGCACTGATGCCCTGGGCCGACCGGCTGTGGGTCGCCACCTACGTGTCGCACAAGTCCCGGAGCGGCGTGGGCACCGGGCTGTACGAGATCGACGCCGACCTGAACATCACCCAACGACCGGAGAGCTACGTCGGGACGTACACCAACCGGTTCGTCCACTTCGAGTCGAACCAGCTCTTCATCGGGCCGTGGGTCATCGACCCCGACCGCAACGTCCGCACGATCGACGACCTGCTCGAGGTCCGCGTCTGCTCGACGATGCGGCACCTGACCGACCCCGAGGACAAGGTCCACGTGCTGGGGATGGAGGGCGAGTTCTACGAGCTGGACGTTCATTCGCTCGAACTGACCCAGTTGTTCGACCTGGTCGAGACGCTCGACATCCCCTCCCGCGAGACGACCGGATACAACATCCCCCACTTCAAGGCCGGGCACTGCGACTACGGCCGGGTGGTCGTCGTCAACAACAGCTACGGCCCGCCGGACTACGCGGGCGAGGTGGCGGCCGGGCGGCTGGCGGAATGGGACGGCGACTCGTGGACGGTCATCGAGCGGAAGCCGTTCACCGAGGTGACCGGCCGGATCGGGTTCGGCGGCACCATCTTCGCCACCGGTTGGGACCGGGCGTCGGCCATCCTCCAGGTTTTCACCCAGGCGGACGGACGCTGGCGGCGGTACCGGCTCCCCAAGGCGAGCCACACGTTCGACCACATGTGGGCGACCGAATGGCCCCGCATCCGCGAGACCGAGCACGAGCGGTTCCTCATGGACTGCCACGGCGCGTTCTACGAGCTCTTCACCTGGGCCTACGGCAACCGGGTGTGGGGCATCCGTCCGATCTCGCAGCACCTGTGGGTGCTCGGCGATTTCACGACCTGGCGGGGGATGCTCGTCCTCGGCCCCGACAACGCCAGCCCCTCGAACAAGGCGAACCCCCTGACCGGCGAGCCGCAGTCGAACCTGTGGTTCGGCAAGACCGACGACCTGTGGCAGTTCGGGAAGCCGAAGGGCTGGGGCGGGCCGTGGTGGAAGGACGAGGTCGCCGCCGACGAGCCGTCGGACCCCTACCTGATGACCGGGTTCGAGAACAAGACGCTCCACCTGACGAACGAGTCGGAACAGCCGGTCGGCTTCAACCTCGAGGTCGATTTCCTCGGCTGTGGCGACTGGCACACCTACCGGCGGTTCGACGTGCCCGGCGGCGGGTACGTCCACCACGAGTTCCCGCAGGGCTTCAGCGCCCATTGGGTCCGGTTGATCGCCGACACAGACTGCCGGGCCAGCGCCTACTTCCATTACACGTGAGGAGAGCCGTGAGGCACGTGACGAGAGAGGAGATGCAGGAGGCCGACCGCACGGCGATCGAGGACTACGGCGTGCCGGGCGTGGTCCTGATGGAGAACGCCGGGCGGGGCGCGGCCGCCTGCGCACTCGAGATACTGGGCGAGTCGGCCGGCCCGGCCGCCATCGTCTGCGGCAGCGGGAACAACGGCGGCGACGGATACGTCGTCGCCAGACACCTGCACAATCACCGCGTCGAGGTCGTCGTCCACCTGCTCAGCGACCGGGAGAAGGTCGGGGGCGACGCCCGGACGAACCTGGCCATCATCGAGCACATGGGCCTCGATGTCCGCCAGACCCCGCCGGACGAACTCGGCCTGTCGGGCGCGGAACTGGTGGTCGATGCCATCTTCGGGACCGGGCTCTCGGGGGCGGTCCGACCGCCCTACGATGCGGCGATCCGTGTAATCAACGACGCTCCGGCACCCGTCCTCGCCATCGACATCCCCTCCGGCCTCGACGCGAACACCGGCGAGGTCCTCGGCGTCTGCGTCCGGGCCGACCGGACCGCGACCTTCGCCTTGCCCAAGGTCGGGTTCACCCGCGGCAGCGGGCCGGACATGATCGGCGAGCTGACCGTCGTCGATATCGGCATGCCACGGGAGGTTCTGGAGCGATGAACCGGCGGGCGAACAGCCGCACGCTCCTGCTGCTCCTGCTCGCGGTCGCGGCCGTCGCGGTCCT